>CAYYPY010000100.1:0-2574 GCA_964473685.1 uncultured Candidatus Saccharibacteria bacterium | reverse complement strand
ATTAATCTCAAAGTCAGCTAATCTTAACTCAAATCTTTTTTTGCCTGATTTGATAAGATTAAAGTATTCTGGTCTTATTTTCTTTTCAATTATGTTCATATGTTTTATTTAATCATCTAATCTTTTATACATAAAATCCCAATTAGAACCTTTAACATAGTTTTGCTTCTGATACCAGTTCTTTAGAGAATCATTCTTGGGATCTATAAACAGAGAAGCTTCTTTGATTCCTCTCTTTTTAATAATCTCCTCTGCTTTTTGCATAAGCATGGAACCAATGCTCTTTTTGTGATAACTCTTCTTAACACATAATCTCCAGATGAATCCATTCCAGCCATCTTCAACGATAAAAACACAGCCAACAATCTTATCTTCTTCCATAGCAACTAAAATAGATTCTGGGTCACGTTGAATTTTGCGCTTTAAATTCTCTCTTGTTTCCCAAGTTTCATCGTATAGGTTTCCTTCTTGGAGAATTTCCTTTACTTCTTCGTAAAATTCATCTTTGTAGAAATTGATTGTAGTCATATGTTTATTATTTATTGAAAAGATGGAATAGTGCTACTTTCTAGTGCCGATACTCCTTTCATCGATGAGAAACTCTATTTGCAAGCAAAGCAATCTGCACAGACTCTTCAGATACTCCAAAAATATGGGATAAGGGAATTGCAAGATAGGAATTTACCATTTCTTTGTCTAAATCTTTTATTTTAGAATAATTTTCTTTAAAAAGTTTTTCTTTTTCCAACTCCAACCTTTCTCTAGGAATCAGTAAATGTCCTGCAAATTTATTTGCCTGGGCTTCAAGGTGATTATATTGCTTTGAGGGAATTTTATCCAATAACTCATAAAGATCCTCTGTTTTTTCAATATTAAAACTATTATAAATCTCCTTATGTAAAATAAAATGGCCTAATTCGTGAGCATAAGAAAATCTTAATCTTTTCTCGTATTTTTCATTATAATATTTATCGTAATCAATATATATAGTTTTCCAATCTGATGTAATCAAAGCATCGTCGCATATCTTTCTCATTCCTGGTACAGGCACAATATTCATCTTCAATGTTATTTCTATAATACTTTCCATATCAACAGGAATGTTATTACCCCCAAACTTCTTTCGGAATAAATCTGCTTGTTTTTTGATTTCCTCATCTCCTAAGTAAGGAACAAAGATTTTATTGTAATTCATCTCTATGCACTCCTGATTAATTCTATCAATTTATCTATGTCTTCTTTACTTGGCTTCTTGTTTTGTAAAGTTCTAAAAAAAGCAGGTAAAGACTCCACAGCTTTTGGGGAGGATAATATATCACTAGGGATAATTCCTTGAGCAATTTTTGCTCTATGCACAAAATTGGTGATCTCCTCCTTATTTTTAATTCCCAATACCCTTACCCATTTTCCCAGCATCTTTTCATCAGCAGGAGGAGCCATTCTGCCTCTCTCTATTTTACTCCAATTACTGTAATCATATCCCACTAAGTCGCATACTTTGCGCAAGGTAAGTCCTTTTTTGATACGCAACTCTTTTAAGTTTTCTCCAAATTTTTGTAAATTCTTATTCATTTTTTTATTATTTTTAATTCTATTCTTTGTGGTTTAATCTTACCACAAGCACTTTTTTTGTCAATAGTCTTCTTTTAACATGCTCTCTGTGCAAAATACTCCCTCTCCTCTTTACTTTTTCCTGCTGTATATTCTAAGAATTGAATATTAATCTAACGCACCATTTTTAGCGCCTAGCGCCAATTGTGTTGCGTTAGATTCTGGAATTAAACTTATTAATTAAAAATGACATTCTCGGTAACTGAACGAAAGGAAAATCCTCCAGTCTCTTCGTTGTAATCAATATATCCTTCATATCCAGCACCACAAACCATAGAATATAAGCCAGCTAATTCATCAATCTGGAAAAACCAAGACTTTCCTTCTTTTTTGATAGTCGCCTCAACTTGCAATCCACCTCTCATCGAATATTTCTCCGAAAGAGGGAGTTGAAGGTTTTTTCCAGGCTCACTGTCTACATTCAATAACCACTGCTCTCTGTATCTTTTAAGGTAAGGGATGTTGATCTTCAGATGGCATAATGATCTTTTTTCTTGTTTGTCTTCTTCAGAAGAATCATCTGATTTAACAAAATCTATAAGAGAGTGTTCAGAAAAGTATTGTTTTAACCAATCTATCAACTTCTTCTCAATATGTTCTTCGCCTAACTCTGATAAGAGATCATTATAGGAATATACTTCTTTATTACATTTCTCACAGATAATTTTTAACATTCCGAGTCCAGACTTCTTATAATTACAAGTCTCTTCTTTTAATTCACCATTCTCCCAGCGCCTTGTAATATCAGCCATGCCACTAAACATCTCCTGAAAGTTTTTACCATCACACTGAGGACACCTATATATTTTGTGGTAAGATTTAATCACTTTATTTAATTATAATCATAAATTACTACCTAATCACTTTTTCCTTTAACTGACCACATTACCTTTATTATTCTTTCATTAATGACAAAATCCCTGCTGTGATTAATAGCGGTCCAGAAATAGCATATCCAATATT
>CAYYPY010000099.1:0-3169 GCA_964473685.1 uncultured Candidatus Saccharibacteria bacterium | reverse complement strand
TCAAAATAAAGTTGTTCAGGATTTCCTAACTCGTCTAAAATAAGTTGATGAGTTTCTTCAGTAATTTCCGGCATACGGATAAGTAGTCCTTCTGTTGAGCGTTGGATATTAGCTTCAGAAACTATATGACTAATATCAGGTATTCCTTCTTTTTCATAACGAACTTCCATTATACTACCACCAGTAAACTCAATACCCATTTGTAAACCATTGAAGAATAGTCCAGCCAAAGCTAAACCAATCAGTGTTCCTGATATAACATAAAATATACTTCTATAACGTAGAAAATTTACCATAATCTTTTAAATCTAGATAAAAATGTACTTTCAGCGGCCTTTAAGAAATAACGGGTAATTACTAATGAAACAAATAAGCTGAAAATAATACCAATAATTAATATTAAAGCAAAACCTTTAACAAAACTCGTACCAATCATAAACAATATAAAAGCCACAATTAAAGTAGTTAGATTACCATCTCTAATAGAAGGAAAAGCACGTTTAAAGGCTTCATCAATAGCTAAACGCAAGCTAATCCCCTTTTCATCCATTTCTTCTCTTAAACGAGAGAAGATTAATATATTAGCATCAATAGCCATACCAATAGATAACAAGAAACCAGCAATACCAGATAAGGTTAAGGTAACAGAAAATATCTTAAATGAAGCTAAAACCATAATAGCATAAATAGAAAGTGAAAAAGCAGCTATCAATCCTGGTAACTTATAAAAGATAATCATAAATAGAATAACAGCTAAGAAACCAATTAAACCAGCTACAATGGATTGTTGAAGATAAATATGACCTAGAGTAGGTCCAACTGTTTGTTGAGCAATCATTTTAATTGGAACTGGTAAAGCTCCAGAATTTAGATTACGAACTAAATCCATAGCTTCTTCTAAAGAAAACTTACCTGTTATCTGAGCTCGTCCTCCAGTAATTTCTTCCTGAACTGTTGGAGCAGTCAATTGATTGCCATCGATATAAACAGCTAATGGATTTCCAACATTACGTGCTGTAATTTCTTTAAATAAGTCTGATCCTTCAGGAGTAAATTCTAAAATAATAACTGGTTCACCTGTCAATCCGTTATTCTCTAATGAAGATTTGTCCATAAAACGACCCGTAAGAGATGTTGCTTGGAAATAAGGATCTTCTAATCCTAGTTCCCAATTTTCAATACTAGAAACATCTTCGGCATTAAGTATTTCGTCTTTTTTCTCTAAAATCATCTCAGTCTCTTCTTCTGTACGAATCTCTCTAAATTCAAGATATGGAGTTTTACCAATCTGCTTAATAGCTTCCTCTATATCAAAGACACCAGCTAACTCAACCAATAAACGATCACCTTTTACTTGAACAACTGGTTCACTAACACCAAAAAGATTAATTCTTCTTTCAATAACAGTTCTTAAATTCTCCATTCTATCTGCTTTCTCATCTTCTTCTACTTCATTTAAATCAGCTTCATAAGTTAATTGAGTACCTCCCTGTAAATCTAATCCTAAACGAAAAGGAACCTCTTTGATAAAAGAGAAATTAAATAATTGTGGCGCAATAAAAACTAACAGAAATAACGCTACAATAAGAAAAAAAACACTGGAAATCTTGTAATTCATCAAGGGTATTCTACCTTAAAAAACAAAAACTGTCAAACTACTTGCTAATATCATTATTATCTTTATTGTTTCAATAAAAAACCACTAAAATCAGATCATATATTACAAATCTTTCAACTAATATTTTGTCTATTTTAGCGATTACTCAAATCCTTTTTTGAAGATATTAAATTAAGATTGGTAACCATAACGACAAACAATTGCACTAAGAGAAGACCATGTTATTCTAAAACTTTTAACCATAAGGTCGGGATTATCAGAAAAATATTTTTCTCTAAAAGCAAAGCCGGCTTCGCTATTTATTCCAGCCAAACTAAGGGCAATATATTCTATATATGTTCTTTCTTGCAACAATTTTTCCCGCATAACCATAGCTTCAGGAGTATCAACTCCCGCTAAACTTAAAGCAATTGATTCTCTTTTTACTCCTTCTTTCATAAATATTTCACGCATTTCCATAGCTTCAGGAGTCTTAACTGCTGCTAAACTTTGAGCAATATATTCTAGATCTGTTCCTTTTTCTATTAACTTATAACGCATAACCATAGATTGATCTGTAGCAACTCCGGTTAAACCCAAAGCAATATATTTTTTATCTACATTCTCTTTTATCAATCTCTCACACATTTCCATAGATTCAGGGGTATGAACTCCTGCTAAGCTAAGAGCTAGATATTTTTTATCAATCTCTTTATCATTAAATAAATCTTCACGCATCTTCATAGATTCAGGATTACTAACTCCGACTAAACCTATGAGAATATTATTTTTGTCCCCAACTTCTTTTATCAATCTCTTACGCATTTCCATAGATTCAGGAGTATCAACTCCTGCTAAACTTTCTGCAATAAAATTCTTGTCTACATTTTCGTTCAACATCCTTTCACGCATAGACATAGAATATGGTGTCCCGACTCCAATCAACCCTATAAGAATGTATCCCCTATTATTACTATTCATTAATGCTTCACGGATTTTCATAGACTTGATATTACCTATACCAATTAATGCTGTTAAGACATCATTATCTTTTAATGCCTTTCTTTCTAATAAATACTCTAACTTGTCTGTGATTCTCTTCACCGCTGGAGAATCTATTTCTGGAGAAATCAAAAGATGTTTCTCTAAAAGAGGCCTCATCTCTTTTTGTTTTTCTTTAAGCTTACTCATCAGTTCCTTCAAAGAAGGATCCTTTTTACCACTTTCATAATAGCATTCTAAATAATGATAAAACTTCTTTTGAAGTTCTCTGAATTCTTGATATATTTTATTGTATTCTTGGCAGTTCATTATAATTAATAAGCATAGCTACAAACAACTACATTAAACCGAAGATCATTTGTCACAAAACTTTTAGCCATAATATCGGGATCATCAGAAAAGTATTTTTCTCTAAAAGCAAAACTTAGTTCACTAGTTAATCCTGCTAAGCTTTGAGCTATATATTCTTTATCTACATTCTCTTCTACTAATTCCTCACGCATAGCCATAGCTTCGGGACCATGAACACCAGCTAGACTAAGAGCTATATATTTTTTATCTACATTCTCT
>CAYYPY010000098.1:0-6133 GCA_964473685.1 uncultured Candidatus Saccharibacteria bacterium | reverse complement strand
TGAATTCCCTGCTCTCCTTGAGTACCCTGTTTGCCTTGAATACCTTGTTCACCTTGTATACCTTGTTCTCCCTGTATACCTTGTTCGCCTTGGTCTCCTTTTATATCTGCTAAAGCAACTAAATCTTGCCACTCACCATCTCCAAGTTTCCATTGGATATGTGTTGCTGTTTTTTGTAAGGATATTTCATCACCATCAGCTCCAGCTTCTCCAGTATCTCCTTTGAGTTCAGATAAAGCTATCAAGTTAGTCCAATCAACTGCTTCTGATAATTTCCATTGTATATGAGTATCTGATACTTGCATTACAACTTCATCTCCATCTGCTCCGTCTGCTCCATCTACCCCATCAGAACCATTAGCACCTGCTTCCCCAGTCGCACCTGTATCTCCTTTTTCAGCTAATAATGCCCAATAAGTTTCATTAGGCGGTTCATTATTTATACTCTCTTTTATACAAGCAAAAGAAGAGCCATTATTGTCTACAATGTCTCCGATTGTATAGGTTGTGGAAGACTCCCACTCACCTAAAAACAATTCAGATAATTTTTTAATAGGATATGTAATAGTCATTATGATTTTGATATGTTAGTTAGTTGTGTTGTGTGTTTTTGGAATACTTGTTAATACTCCTGTGTGTTTGTCAAACTCACTCAAAGAGTCAAACCCTTTAATCACTATGTAAAGGTCATCATCGTCATCAACGATTAGTTTCTCATCATCAGTAGCAAGAAAGATACAAAATGATGATTTGAATATGTTTTTTAATTCTTGACTCATCTTAAATCTTCTAATTTAGGAGTAAATCCTTTTTTAATAGGATTACGAAGTTCTACATAAACTCTAAACTCTCTTTCCCATTTCATTAGTTCAGCTTCTACTCTTGTAATAAGTGTCTGTGCGTTTGATTTATTTACCAATAACCAATCATAACTCGCGCCAATAGCAATCATCTCGTGAAATTGAAAAGGAATACCAGGCTCTTTGGTTGTATCTGTGGTAGCAAAATATGAAGGACATCTCTTATAAAATATCTTTCCACCTTCCTCTAATGAACTTGAAGGAACAGGACTCAAGAAAATAGTATTATTTCTTTCTAAATATTCAGTAGGAGTTCCTGTGCTATCAGAATTAGGACTCATTATAAGGGTAGCATCCTTATCATCAAGAGTTGTTTTGTCTAACAACTCATAATTACTTCCTGATTTATAAAGAACAGCAGTTATATCTGAAATAGCATTTCCGTCTTCATCTGTAAGGAACTCATAATCATGTTGTCCGCTTACTATATCAAAGTATGAATAAGGTTGATTAGTAAAGTTAGTGTCATCTATTTGTGCTTGTCTTGAACCAGCACCAAGCATACCTAAATATCTGTCCAAGCGTCTGTTAAGACGATTAGTAAATACTGCTTTAAGAAGGGTATCACCTGTGATAACACCATCACCAAGATTAGTCCAAAACTCTATTGATTGAAGTAATCCATCTTTCGTAGTTGTGCTATTATAATCCATGTTTAATTCTTAATAATTGTTGTTTTAATTCCTCTTTTTTTGTTTCGTATTTAAGAGGGTTCTTTTTTTTATAGATTTCAAAAATCTTTTCCAAATGTTCAATTCTTTCTTTGACTTCACTTTCTTTACTCTTTTCAAACGAAGAAGGATCAGGTAGTTTCTCACAAACAAAATTTTGTAAGAAATCCATCTCCTTAATCCCATCAGAGAAACTAATGAACGGAGCTTTTTTATCAAATTGTTCATATTCCCATATTTTATGGTCTTTGTGTTTTGTTTTTTGGACTTTGTATTCGCTACAATACGCACTCCTTTTCTCAATTTCTGTCCCATATTTCTTGAATAGATTTGAAAGTTTAGTTTTATTAAAGACAATAGGAAAGTGCATCTCAAAGCTTTTACTACCAGGAAAGAGTTTAAGGGTTCTTTCTAATCGTTTTTTATATCTCCCAGCAGAATTCTCAACGGCTTGTATGAGTTCCTCTTTGTAATAATAAGGGATTGTTTTGTATTCCTTTAAGAGAATAAAGTCATCATTCATTAGGATAAAGTCTTCTGATATTCTGTCGTTTAATAAGATAAGTTTCATCTTATTATCTACATTATCAAACTTGTCTCCTATATCTTCAAAGGGAATATGAATTGCCTTTTGATTTATGAACTCAGGCAAATATCCAACTATAAAGAGTTTGTCAAAAGAGAGAAACTTCTCAGCACTCCTTATTGAAAACTTTATCTCATTACAATTCCACTTTGTTTGTGTGTTTAGATAAACTATATCCATTTGTTTTCAAGTTAGAGGCTGACAGAGAGGGTCAACTGATGGCTTAACCCCCTCTGCCAACCCCTAAGGGTTAGCATCGGATTAGGAATCTGTAATCGTAATATCTACGATTAAGTTTTCTTTGACTTCCCAAAGCTTAAATCCAATATAAGCAATGGTGACTGTTTCTAGTCCAGTCTTACTTGTAACTGCTTTTTCCTCAAATCTGATTCCACGAGCAGAAGCATAGGTTGCAACTTTTTTGACACCAAAGACACGATGTCCGCTGTTAGTGTAAGTTAATCCACTATCCTCGTCTATTGTTTCTGATACGAATGTGTCAGTGCGAGTTACATGGATATCTACTCCCATATAGGAAGTAAGAAATCCATTCTTTAATGCCATATCGGCATAAGAGAAACCACTGTCAACTTGCTTTTGGATGATTCCAGGAGTATCAGTATTTTCTAAGACAATAAAGAGACCTTTATAGGTATCAGCATACCCTGCAACTTTACTAATCAAGTTAGAAAAGATTTTTGGAGTATTGGTAGAACTAAATCCACCTGATGGAGTGCTATAAGACCCACCTGCGTTCTCAGTTAGTTCATTGATAACCATTTTGTCAATTTTCTCTGCAACTGCGAAAGCCTGTTCGTTAAACCTTGAAGAGAATAAATCAAATCTTGAGAATACATCTTCAAAATCGTAGATGTGTTCAGAAACGATAACTTCATGGTCAACTGACAAGTGATTTTCGGATGTATCAAATGTAGCAGGAGTGTATGTTCCTTTAAGTTCTTGAAGAACTGCTGCTGGTTGAGAGCCATAAGGGCAATCAATCCTTTTAGCATCACCTCTGTCTACTTCACAGATAGCTTCAGCAATTAAATTGCGTCTAAGAATCTGATCAAGAGCAGATAATCTATATTTATCTCGCCAAGTCTTTGTTGAAATTGTATTTGCCATTTCAGTAATTTACTTAGATTTACGACCTTTTCCATCAGATCCCATCAGATTCCATCAGAAACTATTTTCTATTGATAGCAGATGATACTAATGCTTGAATATCCTCATCTCTTTCAGGAACTTCTCCTGTTGTCCTTACTCTATTGAGTAGTTCATCACCGGTAGGAGGTTTAGGTCTACTACGCTTATTGCCTGTGGCAGTAGCTTCAGCAGTCTTTCTTTCCTCTTTCTTTTCGGTAATGATACCTTGGACAACACTTGATTTAAGGGCATCCTTGATAGGAACTCCCTTAAGACGAGCATAATCAACTACTTCCTGAAAATCCTCTTCTTCTACATCTGCCTTGAGTAAGGCATAAATATCAGTAGGGGTTAAATCAGGACTTGCAGAAGATTTAGAGGCTCTTTCAGCTTTTTCAGCACGAATTTTTTGGTTTCGTGCCTCTTGCTTGAATTTCTCTGCTTCTGCTCGTAGTTTTTCTACTTCGTCATTTTCTTGAGAGTCTTCTTGAGTTTCCTCAATATCCTCTTGAGTATCTTGAGTATCTTCAAGTGTCTCATCTGTATCTTCAGGTAAGGTTTCCTGCACCTCGCTGTTTAAAGTGTCAGCGTTCACTAATTTTTCTTTGTTCATAGAAGTTTTTTAAGGCAGAACTTCTCTGCCAAATTATATTTTAACGACCTTTGTCTTTTTTCTCTTTGAGTTGTCTTTGCTCTTCTGTTAATTGCTCTCTGTTAGCCAAAGATTGTAATTGCATCAGCTGTTGCTCAACATGCATTATTAGCTGATTCCTTGCTAACATATTTACCATTGCGTCTTGTGGGTTCATCTCTTTTAAGGGAATAGATACCCATAAGTCAATAACTTGTCCTAACGGAGCGTCAGGGTCTAACTCAGGAAGAAAAACCTTTCTCATTACTTTAAGTAATTTCTCATTATTCTTAAAGGTTTCTTGTACAAGACGAAGTTCATCTTCTGTAAATCTCATTTGTTTTCCTTGTTCCATAATGTTTGTTTAATTTAATTTGAAGCAACGCCGACCTCTGGTCTTTGTCCCATCTCTGGGAGACCAGCAGTGCCATCAGTCACAGCACCTACAGTGCCTACAGCACCACCAGTTGCCTGTCCCATTCCTATTGGATTGGGTTTCACTAATTCTAATGGACTCACCATTCCTGCCTCATCAAGTATTTTATCAAGTAATTTCTTTATATTTGGGTCTTGCAAAGCATTAGGATTACTCATTAACATTTGAAGGACTGCGTTAACAGCTGAGTAAAACTCTGCTTTGTTTAGTTGTTCACCTGTAATATCTACTTCAACAGCATTCATATCTAAGTCAGAGAAGTAATCTACCCAAGTCTTTTTTGTAGATAATTTCATACCTCTTAGATTCCCCATAGTATGATTTCCTTCATCTACCATAGTTTCAAGTTCCTGCATAGATGGCATTTTACCTGCCATAAGAGCTTGTCTAAGTTCTTGTTCTAATCTTAAAGGCATTGATAATTCATCAAACTTTTCTAATTCTTCTCCTTCTAAAGTAACGACTATTTCATCTGTCTTTTTAAGGGATTTCTTAAAGAAAGGTAGAACATATTGTCTTATCATATCTTCAAGATAGAGTCCTTTATTTTCTCTCATCATTTCAAAGAGTGTATGAGATTCTGTATTTAACATTGCCCCTAATCTATAAGGAGTTCCAGAGGGCATTGTTTCACCTGTCACTGATTCATTAACACCTGTTATTCCTCTACCTCCTTGTTTCCAAATTTCTACAAAGTTAGATAAGTAAGGAAATGAACTTGCTTGTAAGTTTACAGGCACTATTGGTTGATTTTCTTTTGTGACAAGTATATCTCCTACATCCATTTCGTTTATAACATTTCTACCAGCGAAGTCAGTATCAGATGTTTGTGAAACTAATTTAGAAGCTATATCTAATTGGTCTTTAATGAGCTTAACTGAGTAATTTACCATCCATTGTGAGTCAAATAAGTATTCAACAGCACCTATGGACAGAGTTCTACCATCTTGCTCTATGAGGTGTGATATGAAATAAGGATTTTGTTTTTCTTTTCCAGAGTAAAGAGTTGTCTCTATATCATCTTCTTCGTTTTTGCCTTTCTTAATAAAAACAACATGCATCTGTTGACGATAAATAGTCTCATCTCCCTCTTTGTATGTTAGATACCATAGGGGAAGTTCTCCATGTATTTCATATACGCCTATATATTCTGCTCTGTTGTCTGATGGTTGATTTTCAAAAGTTTCTCTTGTTTCTCCACTTTTTTCATTTGCCTCAATCACTCTCTCAACTTCTTCTTGGTCATAAGGTAAAGCTCTTAATTGTGCTGGGGTATAGTAAATCTTTTCAATAACAGGATTGCTATAAAAGTCTATTGGGTCGCAAATCAATCTATCCCAGTCAATAATACTCGGAACTAATTTACCATCTTGTTCAACAAACTTAGATACAGCAGATCCATAGGCGGATAATGTATATCCCCACTTATTAAGGAATTGTCCAAAGTTATGCTCTCTCATCCAGTCCCTAAATAGAATAGTAGCAATAAAAGATTTTACTCTATTCCCTGCTTTTGTGGGTTTAATTTTAATATCTTTTCTATCAACATCAGTTGCCTTATACCAAACATTAACTGCTTGTGTAACTATATTATGAAAAGGTTTCTCTCTATTTTTACTATCTAACTTACCGGAGATATGTTGCGAGTTAAGATAAGCCTGAGTAGTTGCTAAAACTTCTGCGTGGTCGTGTGTAGTATATTTACCTAACTTAACAGGTTGTCCTGATGATAGATTTTTCTCTGCGTTTATAGCTATATCGTAAATTGTCTTCATGATAGTTGTGCAAGTCTATCCATCA
>CAYYPY010000097.1:0-1708 GCA_964473685.1 uncultured Candidatus Saccharibacteria bacterium | reverse complement strand
CAAGAAGCATAACGATAGAACTCATAAGTTGGTTCTTCACGAACAGCGTAATAAGGATGACAATTAGAAAAGCAAATCTGATTAAATCCTTCATTAGTTAAAGTAACAATCATTTTGCTTTCTCCTCTCATGTCAGGATCAATAATATCTCCGACACTAAAAACTTCTTCGTTGATTTCAATAATCAATTCATCTTTTTCCTGGTAAAACTGCTGATAAGCAATTGTACTCACCAAAAAGACAATTATGATAATGAAAATAATAAATGGTTCTCTTTTCATATTTATAGTTTATATACTTTTTCAACTTTTATCAAGCGATAATGGTCCCCCTTTTTCAACAGACCATTTTTAGCACCCCAAGAACGTAAACAAGCGGTAGCGTTAGCTGTTCCAAATTGAATACATTCTTCTATACTTTTACTTTGTAGCCAATAAGAACAGAAACCCGAAGCAAAGGAATCCCCCGCTCCGGTTCTATCTACAACTTTGGAAGATCTAAAAGTCTTAGCCCTATACATACCTTCAGGTGTGATAGTTAAAGATCCTTTTATTCCTTGTGTAATAACAAATATTCCATTAGGAATCATTTCTTTGATTTTCCTTACAATATCCTTGATTTCTTTTTGACCAGATAACAATTCTGCTTCTTCTTTATTAACAAACAACAAGTCAATTGATTTCACTATCTTTTTAAGTAACTGGCTTTGAAGCTGAATATTTCCTGGATTCATAGCAATCTTAGCTCCCATTTTTTTAGCTCTTCTAATTATTTCTTGACTCTTCTTTTCTGTTGCACCACTTAAAGGAGCAAGGTATAAAAACTTAGCATTAATCTTTTCCCAAGGTAAATGTGCCTCTTTAGAAGCTCCCCTATACACCAAAATTGTTCTATCCATTCCAGGAACACTCAGAACACAAGAAAGATTTGTTTTTTCTTTTTCGCTTTTTTTAATTAAACTAGCATCAATTCTTTTTTTTCTTAATTCATTAATAATATTATCACCATAAATATCATTACCAACTACTCCATTGTAAGCAGTTTTAAATCCTTGCTGAGCAAAAGTTGCTGCTACATTAGTACCTCCGCCACCTGAAAGATATCTAACCTCTTGAATTCCAACTTTAGAGCCAAGAGAAAAAGAAATATCTTCTTTAGTAACTTTTCTGTTATGCAAAGGATCTTTTTTCTTTTCAACAGTAAAGAAAATATCTTGTGTAGCTGAACCAAATGTAATTACATCAAACATATCCCTATAATACTATTTTTTTTCTTCTCTGGCAAATTAATGTATCAATATTCTTCCACTAAATATCTGTTCTTAGTTTCAGCATATATTCGACTTACTTTTTCAGCTGTAAGAGCAGTGTCGTAGATACGCACATCAGAGATCGAGCCATTAAGAGCATTGGTAACAGAAGTTGGATCAATATTTGTATTAAATCCACCTAAAATAAGAGCAGCTGCATTATCAATAGATAAATTAATATCATCTGATACATCTAATTCTTCTCCAGAAATAGTGTTAATATAAATAACAGAAACACTATCTCTCTTTACAGACCAAGTTAGATGATACCATTTATTTAATGACGGAGTAATATAATAAGAGGTATATCTTCTAGAACCACCAGATGCGTGCATTTCGCAAACAAACCTTAAAGAGGTTTGATAATAAAGACAAGAATAACCAATGCCATCACCACTA
>CAYYPY010000096.1:0-1960 GCA_964473685.1 uncultured Candidatus Saccharibacteria bacterium | reverse complement strand
CTGGTTTTTTACCAGCTAATTGTAATTTATTAATAATTAAAAAACCTTTACCTGTTTGTACTGCTATCTTATTATTAGGAGCGATATAGACCTTGCCTGGAGGACCAAAGGGACCGTTGTTGTTTATAGGAAGAACTTCTGCTTCTAGTATTTTTAATCTTCCTTCTTGACTTTCAGTGAAAGTACCAGGCCAAGGTGAGAAAGCTCTCACCATTCTTTCTATATACTCAGCTTCTTGATTCCAGTCAATATGACCATCCTCTCTTTTAAGAATTTTTGTAAAAGTAGCTTTACTATGATCTTGTTCTTTAATTTTGTTGTGAGGCCAATCTTTTATTGCCTGGATTAAAAGATCTACACTAGCTAGAGCTGTTTTTTCAGTTAAAGATGATAATGTTTCTTTTTTATCTATATCTATCTTCTTTTGTTGGATAATAGGTCCATGATCCATCTTCTCATCAGTAACCATAATTGTAACTCCTGTTTGTTTTTCATTATTTAAAATAGCTGTTTGTAACGGCGAAGCTCCTCTATAGAGAGGTAATAGAGAAGGATGGACATTAATACAAGGCAAAAATTCTTTGGTAATAATTTTACCATAAGCCGCCATAATCAAAGGTAATCCTGGAACTAATTTTTCTTGATGATTAATTTTGTTGCTCTCGCAAAAATCAATAATATTTAAATCTTTACCAATAACTAAGTCAGGACAGAATTCTGTGCCTGCTAATTGTTTCAATATTATAAACCCAAATTCAGCTTGGGTAGCTAATACTATTTTTCTGTTTTCCATTCTATTTCATCTTCCTCACCAGCAAACTCAAGCCAATTGTTGAATTCATCAACAACAAACCATTTCTTTTTGGCGTTAGACCAAACCATCGGATTGCCTTGGAAGTAAGGTTTTTTAACAATTTCTTTGGGTTTCAATTTATCTAACTCTAACCAGCGTTTGAACACTGTTTCAATAGTATAGTCTAAATCACGTGATTGTGCCCAAATAGCTACTGTATCAATAGCTTGCTGAGCTTTTTCCACTGATCCAGCTAACTCAATAAGCTGTTTAGCAGGTCTAGTAAAACGAGAATAAATAATCTTTTGTTTTTTACTGTTCTCTTTAATCTCATCCAAACTCAACCCTTTGGTGTGGAAATAGTGATTAACAACTTTCTGAATATCGCTCTCCATACTTTGTCTTTATAACATATTTCTGCTAAAATAACCAGATGAGATATTTTTTAGCTATCAATCTACCAGAAGAGGTAAAAGATTTCTTGATCACTAAACAAAAAGCTGTGGATTTTGAGGCAATAAAATGGACTCCCCGCGATAATTTACATATTACAGTTCAGTTTTTAGGTAAGAATCCAGAATTCCAACTACCACCTTTAAAACCATTTCAAGTTCATTTAACTAAAATATTCATTAAAGACAATAAATATATCTGGGTTAAAGCTGATATTAATTTTATAGATAACCCTCATATAACTTTGGGTAGGATTAGAAAGTGGGCCTGGCAAAAACTGGATTTAGATGAAAGACCAGAGATAGAAGAAGATATTGATATCTCTTTTCCAGTAGAATCTATCGAATTAATGAATAGTAATTTCTATAGTTATAAAATAATTCAAACAATAAAACTATGAAAGTATATATCTATGGTATTGGCGGTATTGGAACTTCGGCTCTAGCTCGTTACTATCACTACCAAGGACACCAAGTTTCTGGTAGTGATTTAGTGGATTCTGAAATTATCCAAGAATTAGCTGAAGAGGGGATTGAAGTCCAAGTCCCTTATACAACAGCTGATTTGGTTGTATATACTTCAGCCATGAAAAATCCACCAACAGGTGCTTTAAGTTATCCAGAAGCTTTAGGTAAAATAACAGAGAAATACAAAACTATCTGTGTTTGTGGAACACATGGCAAAAGTACTGTTACTTCTATGATTGCTGAAATC
>CAYYPY010000095.1:0-2428 GCA_964473685.1 uncultured Candidatus Saccharibacteria bacterium | reverse complement strand
TCCCATAGCCACAGCTGTATTGATACCAATTACTTGTCCTTGTAAATTCAACAAAGGTCCACCAGAGTTTCCTTGATTAATAGCAGCATCTGTTTGAATAACATCTTCTAAACGAGAAACTGTTCGGCCATCAGTAGCGGTAATCATTCTTCCTAAACCAGATATAACTCCCACTGATACTGTATTTCTTAATTCGCCTAAAGCGTTGCCTATAGCAATAGCTGACTGTCCAATGCGAATAGTATCAGAATTACCCAAAGAAACAGCTGACAAGCCCGTTTTATCGATTCTAAGCACTGCCAGATCATAGACTGGATCTAAAACAACTACTTCTGCTGGAAAATCATGGCCATTAGATAAAACTACTGTATATTTAGCTTCGGAATCATTAACTACGTGACGGTTAGTTATTATCAAACCATCACTAGAAACAACGAATCCAGTTCCCCCACCCACTTCTTGTTCTTCTCGACCAATCTCTTCTAAATATGGCCAAAAAAAGAAAGAATCATTTTTCATTCTCTGTTCATAAATAGGTAGATCTTTGGTAGCGATAATACTAACCACTGAAGGTGAAGCTTTCTCTACAACAGAGATAACTGCTTCTTCTTGTGAAACAACTTCTGACACTGTTGTTTCTGTTTCTGGCTCAGCTAATAATTCAATGAATACGAAACTCATTAAAACACCGAGCAGAAAGAAAAGACATAATATAATTATTCTTTTGTAATTCATACTACTATATTAACCTACTTTAGAAAAAATTCAAGAAAGCGTGGTCCAAGAATTAAAAAACCAACTACTGTTGCTCCTATACTAGCCACTAATACAGCAGCTGCTGATATATCTTTAATCCAACCAACTTCTCTATTATGCTTCTTCTCAACTAGATCCAACATTCTTTCTACTTGCGAATTAATCAATTCCAGAGAAAGCACTAATGTTATCAAAAGTATCAAAACAATTCTTTCCCAAACCACCAAAGGAAAAAGTAATATACAACTTAAAACAAATAAACCAATCAAACAAAACAAACGAAAGTTTCTTTCTTTGAAAGCTCGTCGCAAACCTCGACAAGCATGACGTAAACTAGATAATGTACTTTTATTTATTTCAGGCATGAATTAAAACAAGATAAGCTAAGGCTACCACAATCATTATGGTAGCAGCTCCTTTCTTAAACATAATCTTCCAAGAAGCTTGCTCATGAATATGCTTAGCGAATATAATTGTTAAGATAAGAAGGAAAACATATTGTACTCCTTGCATAGCATTGATAATAGCTATTCCTGATAATGGGGCTAGAAAGATGGCATAGGTTTGCAACAAACCAGCTCCAGCTCCCATTACTTTATTCACTCCAAAGAAAAGAAAGTTATTATTAAACATCTTTTTCCCCTCCTTGAAACTTTTACCTCGTAAAGACTTAAATAGAAAAAAGAAAGCAACTGCACAAAGAAAAAAACCTATCTTGATCCAAAAAAATCCATTCCAGAAAGATAAGGAATTAAAAACATATTTAGTTAAAACAAAATACCAAGCTGTAAAAAAAGCCGTTGGTAAGGCAAATTTCAAATAACGTAAAGGAGAATTCTTTTCTCTAGATATAAGGAAAGTTCCTAGAATCAATAAAAGAAAGGCTGGAACTTCAGCCATACTTAAAGCTTCTTGTCCTTTAGAAAAAATAGCTATTAAGATAAAAGAAAAAATAGGAGTTATTGCTCCTATAGCCGGAACAATACGAGAAGATTCACATATAGATAAAGCTCTATAAAGAGCGTAAAGAGATAATCCAAAAACAAAACCCGCTGATATTCCTAAAAGGATAACTGTCCAATGTGGAAAGAAGAACCCAATAAAAGGAATTATAACTAAAACAATAATAGATGGCACTCCTGTGAAAAAGACATATGTTTTGGCATCTGGGATGCGACTGACTAAAAGATATCGGTCAATCAAAAAAACAACTGCAAAAAGGAGATAAGCCAAAGTTGAAAATAATAACCAACTCATAGTTTGCTATTCTAACAGAAAACAGAGGAAAATAAAAGAGAATTATTCCTTAACTAGATAATTATTTCTATTTTCAACATATATCCTATTCACTTCTTCAGCTGTTAAAGCTGTGTCATAAATACGGACATCAGAGATAAGTCCATGAAAAAGACTTAAACTAGTTTCGTTACGCCCAAGATTAATTGGCCCAATATCATTATTAATCAAACCTGAAGATGTTTGAGAATTCTTCTTTTCCCCATTAACATACAAAGTAGATGTTTGTGTATTACTGTCATAAGTACCAATAAAATGATTCCAGCGATCTGGATAAGGAACACTATATCTATTGCTATAGTTAGCCCAAGTACTACCATTGTGAATGATAAAAGCCATTATATTACTATCTTCATCTCTAGTTCCTAAAATAAAA
>CAYYPY010000094.1:0-3070 GCA_964473685.1 uncultured Candidatus Saccharibacteria bacterium | reverse complement strand
ATTATGATCTTAGTAATACTAGTTTTTTTAGTAATAATTACATGCTTTACCCTTAAAATTAATCCATTAATTGTATTAGCTACAATAATTATACCTGGTTGGTTGGCTATATGCATAACCTCATATATAGCTGAAGTTAATGGAACATCATATCAATACGAGGATGTCGGCGGCTTAGCATTAGGAGCATATGCTGTTATCGCAATTCTAATATCTCTAATCATATTATTTTCTTTTGTTTGTATAAAAAGATCAATTTTAGCAAAAAAATATTCTGCGGAAGAAGAAAAAAGGAGAATATTTAATTTAAAACTTATTATCTTAGTTTGCTGTGGTATTGTTATATCGCTATTTTTCGCATATTTATTATCTCCGGGGCCTTATGTTGAGCCTGTTGTTGTTGGTTATTTTTTCGATTAGTGATTATTAATAAAACAAAAAACAACCTTGCGGTTGTTTATCTGCTGCGGGACCTGGACTCGAACCAGGATTGACGGCTTCAAAGGCCGCTGTCCTACCATTAGACGATCCCGCAATGTTAATTTTCCTCTGCTATTTCAATCATTGCTAGTTCTAGAGGCAACTGCTGTAAAGAAGCATACTTCATCTTGTTCTCTGCTTCTAGAAAAATGTTTGTTGCTTTTTTAATATTCTTTTCATCATACTTCTTACTCTGTTCTGTTAAAGCATTCCAGTCTTCATTAGTCAATCCTTCTACTAATGAAGATATCTTTTTAGATTTTTCTTCTCCCGCAACTTTTAAAACTAATAATCGACGAAGATGACCTGTAATAGCTTTAGCTAATTCTTGGAGGTCAATCCCCTTTTCAATTAGTTTTCCCAACATTTCTATCCCTTTCTCTGGTTCACAATTTAGAATAACTGAAACTAAATCTCTAGTTACTGAACCCATGACTAAACCTAAAATACTTTCAGTTTCTTCACGACTAATATTATGACCATCAGCAAAAGAGATAACCTGACCCAACAAACTTTCAGCATCACGAGCTGCTCCATCTGCTTGATTAGCTATCAAGATTAATGAATCTTTATCTATCTTAATCCCCTCTTTCTTACTAATCATTTCTAATCTTTTAACCATCTCTGGCACTCGTAATCTATGAAAATCATATCTCTGACAACGAGAAAGAATTGTTGGTAATATCTTTTTTAATTCAGTAGTAGCTAAAACAAAGATGGTTTGAGCTGGAGCTTCTTCTAATATCTTTAAAAGAGCATTGTTGGCATCTCGGCTTAACTGATGACACTCGTCAATAATATATACTTTATAGCTAGATTTAGCTGGAGAGAAACGAGCCGCTTCACGTAGTTCGCGAACATCATCAATTCCTCTGTAAGAAGCCGCATCAATTTCTACTACATCCATAGCTCTTCCTTCCATTATTTCTAAACAAGAAGAACATTTATTGCAAGGTTCAAATCCTTTTCTATTTTGACAATTAACTGCTTTAGCTAATAAACGAGCAATTGTTGTTTTTCCACTTCCACGAGGACCAGAAAAAAGATAGGCATGAGAAAGAACTCCTGATGATATGGAGTTAGTTATTGTTTTCACAACATCCTCCTGTCCAATTACCTCGGAAAAATTCTGTGGTCTATATTTTCTATAAAGTACAAGTGACATATGTTTATCTTCTTTTGTGTATAAACCAGAAGAGACCAATCGTCAATAACAACCCAGTTAAAATTGGCCACCCCAAGCTCTTTTCTATCTCTATCCCCGACAAAGTTAGAGACAAGACTGCTACTCCAGCTGTTAATATTCCTAAACAAATAACAATTAAAGAACGACGAACTGGAAGATCAAAAACAAAAGCTACTAAAGAGGCTGTCCATCCACCAGTAATTGGTAAAGGTATGGCTGTAAAAAAGAACAAAGCCCAAACACCTTTATTAAATACCCTATCTGTATGCTTATCCCTAGTGTATTTAAACAACCAACTAAAAATTGGTTTCAATAATCTTAATTTAGAAATTGGTTCCAATAAAAGAAAGATAAAAAGAACAGCTGTTATATTACCTAATACTGCCACTAAAAAAGCTTGCCACCAAACAAGATTATAGAAAGCAATACCTAAAGGAATAGCTAAACGTAGCTCTCCAATTGGTGTCATCGCCCAAAGAAATGTTTCAATCACATCAGAATTATACCATGAATATGAATTGATTAAAAGCCCTTTTTGTTATACAATAAGAATATGAAAATATATGATACCAGAACAAAAACCAAGAAAATCTTGAGAGGTAAAAATATCAAGATGTTTGTTTGCGGTCCAACTGTCTATGATTGGTCACATATTGGTCATGCTCGTACATATGTTTTCTATGATTTTTTTGTTAAATATCTAAGAAGAAAAAAACAAGTTACCTATATCCAAAATATCACTGACATTGATGATAAAATTATTAATAGAGCCAAAGAATCTAAAATATCTCCTCTACAATTAGCTCGTCAATGGGAAAAAGAGTATATGAAAGATATGGCTACTCTTAAGATTACCGCTGTTGATAGATATGAACGAGCTACTGATCATATTCCTGAAATTATTAGTCAAACTGAAAGATTAATTGAAAAAGGATATGCTTATCAAATATCTGATGGAATTTATTACGATGTTTCTAAATTTAAACGCTATGGACAACTATCAGGAAGAACTAATTTAAAAGAAGGAGATTCAGTTTCTCGAGTAGATCACAACAAAGAAAAACATCAACCAGCTGACTTCTGCCTTTGGAAATTATCTAAAGAAAAACCTTATTGGCCTAGTCCTTGGGGTTTAGGGCGTCCTGGTTGGCATATTGAAGATACAGCTATAAGTGAAAAGTATTTTGGTTCTAGTTATGATATTCATGGAGGAGCTCGCGATTTAATATTCCCCCATCATGAAGCTGAAGTAGCTCAAATGGAGGCCATAACTGGCAAAACTCCTTTTGTCCGCTTTTGGGTTCATACTGGGTTTTTGACAGTAGAAGGTGCTAAAATGTCTAAATCATTAAAAAACTTTATTACCATTCGAGAAGTCAACTCTTCACCAAGATTACTTCGTTA
>CAYYPY010000093.1:0-1566 GCA_964473685.1 uncultured Candidatus Saccharibacteria bacterium | reverse complement strand
TACACCTGGTAGGTATGTAGGTATACTTGAGTTAGAGGATGATGGTATTCCCTATGAAGAAAAGATGACTAAGTTAGTTAGAGAATTGAAAGTACAGATAGAAGAGAGTAAGGAGTTAGATAAAAAAATAAAGGAAAGTTTAGAAGAGGTTGGGTTTGGGATGGATGAGTTATAAGTTTAACTATTTAATAAATAGAGAAACAAGAAAAATGAATAAAGATGAGTTAATAAAAAATTTGTTAAAAAGATATAAAGAATCGCTTTCTTATTTAATAGACAAGGGACCTTTCGATATAGAATATGGAAATCCACTAGAAAAAATATACATTAAAAATTACCTCAAGAATGTAACCATTAAAAAAGTGATAGACCTTGGAGACGCTATCATTCTTTTGGTGGGGCAAAAACATGGCATTGCAGCTTCCATAATATGTAGAACTTTAATTGAGACTTATTTTACTTCTGTATTAATAGAAGATCTTAATAGTGCTACAGCTTATAAATCTTTTGTTTTTTCAGGTGACTATATAACCCTTAAAAAGCTTGAAGCTTTCAAAAAGAAATCTCCTAAAATTAGTACCCAAACCAGAGTAGATTTAGACCAAAAGATCCAAGAATATAAAGATTTAGAAACAGAGGAGAACTACAGAAAATACATTGAGATCCTTCAAGACATTGTACAAAAAAAATACGGGGGAAAACTTGGAAAACCTCTTGCTGATAAAAATTGGTGGGCAGGATACAGACCAAGTGATATAGCAAAACTTATTCAAGGGGATCCATACAAATTATATTTACAATTATATCCCCAGATATGTAACAACAGTCACCCTAATGGTAGTGGTTATTACGAATATCTAAACTCGCCACATGACACCAACTGGAATGAGGCTTCTCTTGTTATTGGTATAAATTTTACTGTGTGGATAGCAAAGCTTTTCTTCGTAGATGATGAGTCTCAGGAGAGTTTTAACAAAATAGGTGAAGAACTGGGAGAATTATTAACAAAACATTCGAGAACAAAAAATAAAATGGCAGAACAAGGAAATGTCTAAAACTGTTACATTAGAACAAATAGCAATTATCCAAATGGGACAATCTCCTTCTTCTTCTACATATAACGAAAAAGGTGAAGGTTTACCTTTCTATCAAGGAATTACTGAGTTTGGTGATAAATATCCCAGTAAAAAGACATTTACAAATAATCCTATCAGAATCGCAGACAAAGGAGATGTCTTATTCAGTGTAAGAGCGCCAGTTGGAGAAGTAAATATTGCGACAGAAAAATGTTGCATTGGAAGAGGCAATGCAAGTATAAAGATGAAAAATGGAAATCAAGAATATCTTTATTACTTACTCAAAGCTAATAAAAGTAAGATCAAAAACTTTAGCAGTGGAACAGTTTTTGAATCAATAAGTGGCGCAGATTTAAAACTTTTTCCAATAAAGACTAATGATGATTGTAAAGAACAAAAACGTATAGCTAATATATTATCTTCTTTTGATAATAAAATAGAATTACTAAGAGAACAGAATAAAACATTAGAGAATATAGCACAAACTATA
>CAYYPY010000092.1:0-8087 GCA_964473685.1 uncultured Candidatus Saccharibacteria bacterium | reverse complement strand
AGACTTCTAAAGGAAGAAGGAGGGGAAATGATTTCATATTTCATTTTTCCCCCTTCAGCCCTTCAGTAAGAAGTGATGTTCTTTGTGAACATCCTTCTTATCAATAAAACTTAAATTCCCATCTATTAGGATGGGGTATGTCCCTCCTTTAGTGGGAACTAAACAACATATCCTAGAAGGAGCATACCCTTCTCTTTGAAGACTATTGATTTGATCTTGCAATTGGATCAAATCTAATCCGTTGGCAAGATTAAATCCTTTTTTGATTGCAAAACTTTGAATTTCTTCTAAAGTCTTGCTTCCTGGATTTGAAAAAATCAACATAATATCCTCCTTATATTGTCAAAGAATATTAAGACTATACAATAATATATTACTTTTGTAAAGAGTAGGTAATTTACAATCTATAAAGTAGGTGTAATAATAAGAAAATGATAAATGAAATTAAGAAACAATTGAATTGTTTAGCAAATAAGAAAAAAGCGAACATATTACAAAAATTCTTTAAAACAGGAAAAGGGGATTATGGAGAAGGGGATATCTTTCTTGGTGTTTCTGTTCCTGATCAAAGAAAGATAGCTAAAAAGTACTTTAATATATCCAGAAAAGAGTTAGCTGTTTTAATGAAAAGCAATATCCATGAAGAAAGATTGACAGCTGTTCTAATTTTATTAGAGAAACAAAAGAAAAAAGAAGAAGTTTGTTGCTTTTATTTAAATAATTTTTCAGGAATAAATAACTGGGACTTAGTTGATATTTCAGCTTGGCGTATTATTGGACCATTTGCTAACAAAGAATTGTTAGATGATTTATATAATTCAGGAAATCTTTGGAAAAAAAGAGTAGCTATGGTTTCTACTTTTTATTTAATTAGAAAAGGGGATTATGATTTAACTTTATACCTAGCTGAAAAGATTATCAAAGAAGATCATGATTTATTACATAAAGCAGGTGGTTGGATGTTGAGAGAAGTAGGGAAAAGATCAGAAGAAGTTTTAATTAAATTTCTTGAAAAATACTACACTAAAATGCCTCTAGTTATGCTGAGGTATAGTATAGAAAGAATCAAAGATAGAGAAAGATTTTTAAGGAAGTAGTTTATTTATCTTTTCTTGTCCTAGGGCTAATAGAAAAGTTGGCAAACGAGGTCCAGTATCAGAATCAACTAGAAGTTGATATACATTTTTAAAGAAAGAACGTTGTTGTTGTTTTTTTTCTTCTTCAGTTTGATTTTCTTTTTTAGGAATATCGTAAATCAATTTAGTTAGATCATCTAACGTCCAGTTATCTTTTATCTTGTTTTTTAATGTTTGTATTTCTTTTTGTTCAATTGGTGAAAGAGATTCATAATATTCTTGGTTAAATTTATCTCTAACATTTATCTTCATTTCGGGTACATACTTTTCAATCCATTTCTCTGATTTTCTTAATCTAGTAACTAGTTTTTTTGGATCATCATTCATTAGTTCAGCTAATTTGTCTACATCTCCTTGAACAATCTGACCAAAAGAAGCTACTTGACGAAAAGGAACTTTACGTGGCTGAGGGATATCTTTAACACCAGCTAATTCTACAGCTCTTTTTTCAGCTTCTGGTAAATCTGGGTATTGTTCTAATTTACGATCAAAAGCATCATACTGACGTATTACTTCAGAGCCAAAAAAGAAAGTAATAGCTTTTTCTGGTAAAACATTAGTGAACAGCCAACGAAGTAGTTCTGGTTCATATATTTCCAGTAAATCAATTGGTCTTATCCCATTGCCTTTAGAGCTAGACATTTTAGTGACACCACTCAAGCCCACAAAACCATATCCTTGATAGTAAGGAGGGTCATAGTTAAATATCTTTTTAGAAATTTCACTAGAAACATGATAACTTCCTCCGGGAGCTGAATGATCCCAACCACCTGGTTCAAAACATATTTTCTCTTTGGCCCAACGCATAGCCCAATCAACTTTCCAGGATAATTTGGAGTGTGAAAGATCTGTTTCACCTTCATGTCCACAACTACAACTATATTTAATTTTTTCTCCATCCCAACCCAATATCTTGGTTCTCATACTAGAAAGACACTTCTGACAGTATGTTTGGATAGGATAGTAGTCTTGTTTCTCTTTTTCAGTCATTCCTTGTGTCTTGTATTTAGCTAAAATATCAGCAATTTCTTTTCTTTTATTTAAAGCTATTTTCATTTCGGCGTTATAATAACCACTTTGGTATCTTTCAGTTTGAGAAATGAAATCAACATCTATACCTAGTTCTGGCATAACCTGCTCAAATTCAGCTTGAAAATGTTCAGCGTAAGAATTATGACAATTAAAAGGATCAGGAATCTGAGATATAGGTTGACCTAAATATTCACTAAATGATTCAGGAATATTACTAGGTATTTTTCTTAAACGATCATAGTTATCCCAAAAGAAAACCAGTTTAGTTTTCTTCCCTTCTAAAGCTCTTTTAACTGATTCAGCAGTAATTAAATCACGAAAATTGCCAATATGAATAATGCCAGATGGAGTAATACCAGCAGCACAAATATATTCTGAACGTTCTGTTTCTATTAGTTTGTTTTTTATTTTATCTGCCCAATGCATATTGTTACTTTATACTCTTGTCTTGAAAAAGTAAAGGTGTTATAATGCTTGTATGAAAAACTTTGTATCTAAATTAGTATTTATATTAATTTTAGCTCTTTTAGCTGGAGTAGTTGTTTTTTATTCTCCAACAGAAGAAAATCAATTAAAACAATATAGTCAAGAATTATCTACATTTGCTAATGAAGAAGAATTCATTGAATACTTAGACCATGAATTTTCCTATGATACAGGAAATATTAGTAGAGATTGGGATTCTATTGAAGCACCTGTTCCCGTTTCTGAGGATCAGTTTATGGATGAGTTTGTGGAAACTAGTGAACCAGAAAGGGTGTCAGAAACAAATGTTCAAGTAATTGGTATTGATGAAGCTGATATTGTGAAAACAGATGGTAAAAATTTGTTTGTTTCCAATAACGAACCTATTTTCTGGAGAGATCCTTGGAACAGTAGAGATTTTTCTAAATCTACAAAAGCTGTTCAAGTTTGGCCTAGTGATGAAGTAGAATTATTGGCTGAAATAAATGAAGAAGGAGAACTTCTTTTACTAGAAGACAAGTTGTTTATCTTCAACGATGAAAAGATTTCTGCCTTTGATATTACTGATGCAACTGAACCTACTTTAATTTGGGATAAAAAAATAGTGGATGCTACCATAGATTCTATTCGTCTTTACAACAATCAAATATATATTATTACTCAGCAAAGAGTTGATTTCGATAATCCTTGTCCAGTAGTTATGACTCAAGGATTAGAGATACCTTGTAGTGATATTTATCGTCCTGGTTATCCAGTAAAAGTAGATTTGATTTATCAAGCTATGGTTATTGATCCAAATGATGGAGGTATTGTTAATTCTATTTCTTTTGTTGGTTCTCGAGACAAGATGGTAGTTTATATGTCTCATAATGCCTTATATGTTAGTTATTACCGACAAACACCAGTAGCTGACCTTTTCTTCTCCTATGCCGAACAAAGTCAAGTATTACCACTATCTGTTAAAAGAGAGATAAAAAGAGTAGGCAATTACGACATTGGATCTAGGGCTAAAATGGTAGAAGCTCAAGAGATATTAGAACGTTACAAGATGTCTCTTTCTAGTGATGATAGGTATAGTTTTGATAATAATTGGACTAATGATTTCAACCAGTATGTTGAAAAGAAGAAAAGAGAAGCTGATTCAACTACTATCGTGAAAATAGATATTGAAGGATTTAGTATAAAAGCTACTGGCGAAATTCCTGGATTCTTGTTGAATCAATTTGCTATGGATGAATATGATGGTTATCTTCGTATTGCTACGACAGTAGGAGATAGAACAACTAGTGCTAATGATATTTATGTTCTTGATGATAGTTTAGAAATAGTTGGTTCTCTTACTGATTTAGGTTTAACTGAAAAAATCTATTCAGCTCGTTTTATAGAAGACAAAGGATATTTAGTTACTTTCCGTCAAATTGATCCTTTCTATATCCTAGATTTGTCTAATCCTACTAATCCCCAAATGTCAGGAGAATTGAAAATCCCTGGATATTCTTCTTACCTTCATCCAATATCTGACGATATTATTTTAGGAATAGGACAAGAAGATTGGCAAGTAAAGGCATCTTTGTTTGATGTCTCTGATACATCAAATCCTCGTGAAATATCTAAGTTTTTAATTGATGAAAATTGGTCAGAGGCCTTGAATAATCATCATGCTTTCTTGTTAGATAAAAAACATGATATCTTTTTCCTTCCTGGCAGTCGTGGTGGACACATCCTTTCTTACACCAATAACAGTTTAAAAATGATTAAACATGTCAGTGGAGAAAGTATTAAAAGAGCTATATATATTAATGATTACCTCTATTTAGTCGGATGGAATAATATAGTTGTTGTTGACCAGAATACCTGGGAAACAGTAACTGATATAGAAATATAATGTTTGGTTGGATCATAGACGACGATATCTCTTTAGCTCGACTTCTTAGTCATGAACTAAAAAGATTAGGGAATGATGTTAAAGTTTTTGAAACTTCCGAAGAAGCTTTACAAGAACAAGAAGTTCCTAGTTTTGTTGTTTTAGATGGTAATCTAGATAAAGATCAAGGAGAATGGAGTAAAGGAGAAGAGGTGGTTAAGAAAATTAAAGAAAGATATGGTGATGTAATTGTAGCAGCTCATAGCTCTGATGACAGTAAAAATGATTTAATGATGAAAAATGGAGCTGATGTAATAATTAGTAAAGGATCTCTCAAAGAATTGGAATGCCTTTGCATAGATCCAGCTATTTATTGTTTAATTAGGAAATACAATAATCCAAAACAATCTTGTTCAATAATTAAACATGGTCGCAATGTAGCTTTAAGAGCTATTGATGTTTTACCTGATGGAGATCATCAACTTCTTTGGGAAGCTGGTTTACTTCATGACATTGCAGAATTTATTAGTGATCCAAGAATTATTCATGGTTGGAAAGGAGCCGAGATATTAAGAAAAGAGGGAATGCCTCGTCACGCTCTTTTAGTGGAAAGACACGTAGGAGTTGGTTTAACAGCTAAAGATATAAAAGAAAATTACTGGCCAATGCCAGAAAAAGATATGGTTCCCATATCTCCAGAAGAAAAAGCTCTTTGTTGGGCTGATAGCTGTTTTTCTAAAACAACTAACCAAGAATTAACTCCGATGGAGGCTGAAGGAAGAATGGCTGAAATAGGAAAATTAAAAGAATTTTATGAATTAAGAAAATTCTTTCATGGAAAATAATGAAAAAAATAATTATAATAGGTTCAACATTGATTTTATTAGCTGTAATTGTTTTTTGGCAAACTCGAAGCAAAGAAGTGGAGTCATACCAACTAGTTCGTGGTGAAGTTATAAACTACACATATGAAATGGGAATTGTTTCTCGGGGAGACAATATTCAACTTAGCTTTCCTGTTGGAGGGACAATACAAGAAAGACTAGTCAACTCTGGAGAAAAAGTAATCAAAGGAACACCTCTTGTTTCTTTAGATAAAAGAGATATCCAGGCTCGTTTAACTATTGCTGAAAAGGCCTTACTAGCAGCTAAAGCATCTTTAACAATGGTTCAATCAGAAGAAAATTATTCCATAGCTGAATTATCACTACAACAAGCCGAGGAAAGTTTATCTTCAGCTGAAAAAAGTTTAGAAGATACTATTAGTTTAGGAGAAACAAGAATAGAATCAAGCGAAAGAGAAGGAAAAGCTATTATTAGCTCAGCCTCCTTGGTAGTTTCTGATGTTATGGAGTTAATCAGCGATGTCAATACTAAGTTCCTTTCTGGAACAGTAACAACTGAAGTACGTGATGCTCGTCAGAAATTGGATATTATTAGAGTAGAAGAAAAAAAGATAGAAGAAAGTTGGCAACAAGCTCGTAATTCTTTAGATAAGATATATTCATCTTTAGAGTTTGTTTTTAATATTATAGAAGAGATGCCTAATTTTACCACAGCTGATAGACAAGCATTTAACACAGTCAAAACATCGGTCAACCAAAGTTACTCAGCTGTTTCTTCTTTAATTCAAGGTCACGAAATTTTGTTGTCTACTATTGAAACAGAAACTAATATTGCTAATGCTCAGTATAATACAGCGAAAACAGCCTACCAACGAGCTGAAAAAGAATGGCAATCATTTGTATTAAACAGACCAGAAGAAATTACTATTTATTCAGCTAAAGTAACACAAGCTGAAAAAGAAAGAGATTTATTGGCTCGTCAGTTAGCGGACGCTACACTTAAAGCTCCTTTTGATGGTGAAGTTGGAGAGATAATGATTCAAACTGGAGAAATAGTAGCTCCTAACCAAACAGTTATTGTTTTTCGTCCCGATAACCCTTTTCACATAGAAGCTAATATCTATGAAGGAGATATAGCTAATATTGATATTGATACACCAGTAGAAATAGAATTAGTAGCTTTCCCTGATGATTCTTGGTCAGGTGAGGTTTTTTCTATTGATTCTAATCCAAAATTAATTGACGGCGTAGTCCATTATCAAATTCTTATCACTATTGATGAAGCACCAGACAACTTACGTTCTGGTATGACTAGTGATTTAAAAATATTGTCAGAAAGAGAAGAAGATGTTCTTTTTATGCCTGTCTCTGCTGTTCGTAATAAAAAAGTTAAAGTCTGGAGAGATAATCGTTGGCAAGAACATGAGGTAGTAACTGGTGTACGGGGTGAAGGAATTATTGAAATAAAACAAGGATTAGAAGAGGGCGATTATGTAGCTATATGATTAGATTAGAAAATGTTTCTAAAGTTTACCGACCTGGTAAAGTAGAACTCACTGTTCTAAAAAACATTAATCTAACTATTAAAAAAGGAAGCTTTACAGTTATTCTGGGATCTAGTGGTTCTGGAAAATCAACACTTCTTCATATTGTTAGTTGTTTAGACACAGCTAGTAGTGGAAAAGTTTTTTTTGAAAACAGAGATGTTTCTAAGATAAGCGAAGATGAATTAGCAGAAATTAGGAATAAAAGAATTGGTTTTGTTTTTCAGCAATTCAATCTTCTTTCAGGATCTACAGCTTTAGAAAATGTTGTTTTGCCAATGATTTTCCGAGAAAAGATAGACTTAGTTAGAGCAGAAAATCTTTTAAAAGCTGTAGGATTAGGACATAGAATTAATCACAAACCAACAGAAATGTCTGGAGGAGAACAACAAAGAGTGGCTGTGGCTAGATCACTAGCTAACAACCCTGATATTATTGTGGCTGATGAACCAACAGGTAATGTTGATTCTAAGAATGGAGAGTCTATTATGAAAATACTTTCTGATTTAAACAAAGAAGGAAGAACTTTGATTATTGTTACTCACGATGCTTCTTTAACTAAATATGCTGATGATGTTATTACTATTAAAGACGGAGAAATTCAATGATTAAACAATATTTTTTAATGGCTTGGCGTGGAATGAAAGGGAGACCTCTTCGTAGTTGGCTCACTATTTTTGGTATTGTTATTGGTGTCTTTTTAATTACTTCCTTACTTTCTTTAACTGAAGGAATGAAAGAAACTATTACTAATCAGCTTCGTATGATGGGCGGGGATTTAGTAATGGTTATGCCAGGAAGTAGTAGCGATATGATGACATCAATGATGGGTGGAGCTCGTTTGAGTGATCAAGATATTGAAGCTATTGGCCGAGCTCAGGGAGTAGAAACAGTGGTTGCAATGCCTTATGGAGTAGAAACAGTACGTTATTTAGAAGAAACTAATATGACTTTTTTAGCTGGTGTGGATTGGCAAACAGGTCTTCCTGTTTTACAAGAAAATATGGGTTTTGAGATTAAGAGTGGAACTTGGCCAATACCAGGCAGAAGAGAGGTATTGATTGGTCAACTAGTTCCAGTTGAACTTTTCCCCGATATTGTTCCAGGAGATACTATTATGATTAAAGGACGTCCATTTACAGTAGCTGGAATGTTACGTTCTATAGGCAGTAAACAAGACGATTCTTCTTTATATATGGAT
>CAYYPY010000091.1:0-2328 GCA_964473685.1 uncultured Candidatus Saccharibacteria bacterium | reverse complement strand
CATATCGTTACCTTAACACTTTTTATTGTTTCTGTCAAAACCCATTTTGTCTCTGATTTTAGCTATATTTTCTTGAGCTAATAGCCGAGCTTTTCTAGCTCCTTCTTTTAAAATCTCGGTTGGATCAATTTTATTGTCACGAAAAGGTTTCAATTTTTCTATCAATAAACTAGCTAAACTCTCTTTTAATTCCGCATAACTATTGAAATGAGCTTCTTGGTCACTAAAGGAGGAGTAAATGGTTAAAAGATTAGATAATCCAGGTTTATTTTTAGGATCATATCTTATTTCATTTTCATTGTCTGTTACAGCTCTCTTAATCTTTTTAGTGATCATTTCTGGAGTATCAGTTAAATTAATACGTGACATATCAGAGTCGCTTTTAGACATTTTTTTACTAGGATCAGTCAAAGAAAGAATACGAGCTCCTTTTTGTGGTAGATAGCTTTCACTTATTTTCAGATTAGTTTTAAAAGTGCTATTGAAGCGACGAGCGATAAAGCGTGCTAATTCTACATGTTGTTGTTGATCTTCGCCGACTGGAACAATATCAGTGTCGTAAAGTAGAATATCGGCAGTCATTAAAACTGGATAAGCAAAAAGACCAAGATTTGATCCTTTTTCTTTTTTATCTTTATACTGAGTCATTCTATTTAGTTCACCCATTGGAGTAATGGTAGAAAGAAGCCATTGCAATTCAGTATGTTCTGGGACATCTGACTGAACAAAGATAATTGATTTGTTGGGATCTATTCCAGCAGCTAAATAAATACGCGCTTTCTCATAGATAGATTGTTGAAGTTCCTTAGGGTTATAAGGAACAGTGATAGCATGCCAATCAACAATACAAAAAACACATTCGTGATCTTTTTGTAACTCTACCCATTGCTTTATGGCTCCAATATAGTTGCCAATATGTAGGGGGCCAGTTGGTTGAATGCCACTAAATACTCTTTTCATACTTCTATAATAACTGGTAGGACCATGGGACGTCTTTCTGTTTTTTGAAACAAAAATTTACCGATTGAATCACGAACTTCGTTTTTTACATAAGTCCAATTGATTGAACCGTCCTTACTAGTTGTTTTATGAATAGTATCTATAACCTTTTTTCTAGTTTGAGCTAATAAGCTCTTTGATTCTTTGAGATAAATAAAACCACGTGAAATAATATCTGGTGAACCTTTTACTTTACCAGTTTTATGATCAACAGCTGCGACAATAACAAACATTCCGTCTTGAGATAATGTTTGACGATCACGTAAAACTACTTCCCCGACATCGCCAACTCCTAGTCCATCAACCATAACATAATGAGATGGAACAGCATTCTTTTCAATATCAAAGCTATTAGGTTGTAATTTAATGATGTCACCATTATCAGCTAACACAATATTCTTTTCAGACATATTACATTCTTCTTCAGCTAGTTCTTTGAGAGCTACAAGCATAGAATACTGTCCATGGATAGGCATTAAAAAACGAGGCTTAGTTAAATCAATCATTTTCTTTAATTCTTCTCTTTGAGCGTGTCCACCAGCATGAATATCCATCATTTTATAATGAAATACTTTAGCTTTTTGGCGTAGAAGCTCGTCTTTCAAAGACTGAACAGATCTCTCGTTGCCAGGGATAACAGAAGAAGAAAAGATAATAGTATCTCCTTTATTGATTTTAATACTTTGGTGTTCTTTGTTAGCAATACGCATTAAAGCAGCTCGGCCCTCACCTTGAGCACCAGTACAAAGTATAGTTACTTTTTCATCAGGGAGAGACAAAGAATCTTTAGCTTTAATAATGGTATTCTTTTTTATATTAACATATTTTAAGTGACGAGTAATTTCAATATTACCTCTCATACTATGACCTTCTACCACTACTTTACGTCCATATTTTTCAGATAAACTTAATATGTGTTGAATGCGTCCAATTAATGATGAGAAAGTAGCAGTAATAATTCTTCCTTTGGCTGTACGAAAAATAGTTTCCAGGTTTTCTTGAATTACTTTTTCCGACAGAGAGTGTCCTTCATTTTCTGCTCCAGTAGAATCAGACATGAGTAGAAGAACTTTTTTATTAGCAAATTCTTTTATCTTTCTGAAATCAGTTGGTTTGTCATTTAATGGTGTTAAGTCAAATTTAAAATCAGAAGTATGAAGAATATTGCCGACAGGAGTTTGAATAAACAAACCCATATTATCCATAATATTATGGTTCTGATGGAAGAATTCAATTTGGAAATGACCCAAGCGAATGTTAGATCCATCATAGACTTCATGAACCTCTAATTTAGGTCGATCAGGGAAATCTTCTTGTCGCTTCATAAAG
>CAYYPY010000090.1:0-12032 GCA_964473685.1 uncultured Candidatus Saccharibacteria bacterium | reverse complement strand
AAAACTAAAGCCGCCGGTACAACTAGACTAGGAAGAGATTCCAACCCAAAGTATTTGGGTGTTAAGTTGTCTGATGGTCAAAAAGCCAAAGCTGGATCTATTATTATTCGACAGCGTGGAACCAAGTTTCTACCTGGAAAGAATGTTAAACGTGGTAACGACGATACTCTTTTCTGTATTAAGGAAGGAACTGTAAAATTCGTCACAAAAGCCAAAAAATGTTTTGATGGCTCTAGGCGTGTTGTTAAGGTTGTTAACGTTGAGTAGATTTAATAAATTCCAGAAATAATGGATGAGGATGGAGAGGGGTTGATTGAAATTCAGGATGGAATTGAGTGCCCAACCAAAATGGGTGATTTTTTATTTCTGCTATCTCAACTAAGTCTCTTTCTTTATTTATACCTGAAAAAATTAAACCTTTTTCAGCTAATACATCTCTATAAAGATTATTTATTTCATAACGATGGCGATGACGTTCTTTTATTTCATTCTTCTTGTAAGCTCGGCTAGCAATAGTGTCTTTTTCCAAAGAACAAGAATAATGACCTAAACGCATTGTTCCACCATAATTTTTAGTTTTAATTAGTTTCTTTTGATCATTCATAAAATCAACTATAGCTTCTGTGGTTTTAGGTTCAAACTCACGTGATGTCGCCTTTTTGATGTTAGCTACGTTACGAGCAAAACTAATTACTGCAATTTGCATACCTAAACAAAGACCGAAAAAACAAATCTTTTTTCTACGACAATAATCAGCTACTTTGATTTTTCCTTCTATACCTCTTTTTCCAAAACCACCTGGAATAATAACTCCATCGAAAGTAGAAAGTTCGCTTAATTTTTTAGGATTATCCTCATATTCCTCAGCTGAGCGCCATTCTATGACTGGTTTCAAATTAAGAGCCCAGGAAGCGTGCTTAATTGACTCTAGAATCGATATATATGAGTCAGTAAGGGAAAAACTACCTGTACGGAAATATTTACCAACAATGGCAATTCTAACCTCTTTATGTGATTTCTTAATCTTCTTAACTAAACTACTCCACTCTTTTATATCCTTGCCACGAGAACGCATATTTAGTTTTCTCAAGATTCTTTTATCCATCCCCTGCTCTTTAAGGATAAGAGGGACTTCATAAATAGAATCAACATTAGGCGAAGAAAAAACATCTTTAATATCTACATTACAAAAAACACTAATCTTCTTTTTCCTTGGTTCATCTAAATCTACAGAAGAGCGACCAATAATTAAATCAGGCTGAAGTCCAGAAGTATTCAAAAATCTAACCGCATTCTGGGTTGGCTTAGTTTTCATCTCTTGAATAGTCTTAGGTATCGGAAGATAGCTTACTAAAGCTAGAAGAACATCTTTAGGCTTTTTGTTTTTCATCATTCTAATAGCTTCTAAGAAAAGCATATTTTGATATTCACCAGCTGTTCCACCAATCTCCACTAAAACAAAATCGGCCTTGTTAATACGGCCTACTTTTTTAATTGAGTTCATTACTTCATCAGGAATATGGGGAACTACTTCTACACATTTTCCTTTGTATTCAAGATTTCTTTCTTTAGCAATAACTTTTTGATAAACACTACCAGTTGTAAGGTAGTTATCTCTAGTTAATATTTCATTAAGAAAACGTTCATAGTTACCAATGTCTTGATCACATTCTAAACCATCAACTGTAACAAAAACTTCACCATGCTCAATTGGATTCATTGTCCCAGCATCAACATTGATATAAGGATCAATCTTCATGACTGTCACCTTATAACCATTACTTTGCAACAATTTACCAATAGAAGCTGTAGCTACTCCTTTGCCAACACCAGACATAACTCCGCCAACAATAAATATATATTTAGTCATATTTTTCTACAACAATTAAATTAATTTCTGCTTCTAAATTATGATCAAATTTAATTTTAACTGGAAACTCCCCTGTTTCTTTGATTGGTTTTTCTAGAATAATCTGATTACGGGAAATATCATGTCCCATTTCTTTAATTTTATTAGCAATTTTATTGGATGTAATAGATTCAAATAACTGACCCTTATTACCTACTTTTACTTCTAATTCAACTTCACTGCCATCAATAGCAGTCACTAAACTTTGAATCTCTTTTAAATTGTCTTCAGCTTGTAAAGCAATGGCTTCTTTTTGAGTTTCTAACCACTCAATTGCTTCTTTGGTAGCTGGTTGTGCCAGTTTATCAGGAAACAACCTGTTCAAAGCATAACCATCTTTTACTTCCTTTATATCGTAGCGACGACCTAATCCAGGAACGTCTTTCATTAAGATTACTTTCATATTTGTATTCTATCTTATATTACTAATTACTTCAATAGCTTTGTCTAATTGAGGATCTTTTCCATTGTTATAATCATCCTCAGTCATATCAACCACAACATCTGGTTGTAAACCAATTTCATGAATTGTTTTTTGTTTTGGTGTTAACCATTTAGAAACTGTTAGCTTGATAGCAGAACCATCAACCATACTTTCCAATCTTTGTACAGTCCCCTTTCCAAAAGAAGTTGTTCCTATAAGTTGAACTTCTCTATTGTCACGTAAAGCAGCAGCTAAAATTTCTGAAGCTGAAGCTGATCCTTCATTAATCAAAACAACGATTGGATAATTAAATAACTCGGCATTACCACTCGTTTTATACTCTCGTAAATAAAATTCATTTTCTTCTTCTCTCTCATTAAATAATCCCCAGAAAGCATTGGCTGCTTCTTTTATCATTCCATTTTTTTGTTTACTAGTACTTTGTTCAATAACTACAATATCTCCAGAACGGAGAAACAATCCCGCTAAATTTTGAGCTGTTTCTAGATATCCTCCTGGATTATTACGAAGATCTAGAATAATTCTATCAACCTTACTACTATCTAAATTATCGATTATTTCTCGGAAACCATCTACTGCTTGTGGAGAGAAATGATATAATTCAATATGAAGTATATTATCATTAATAATATTGGTAGATAAAATAGGAACATCAATTACATCACGTACAACAGTGAAAACCATTTCTTGATTGTTTCTATCAACAGTAATTTTTACTTCTGTACCCTGAGGACCTCTAATCAAACTAACTGCTTGCTCAATCGTCATTTTTTTAGTACTTTCATCTTCTATCTTAATAATAACATCTCCAGGACGTAAACCAGCTTTTTCAGCTGGACTATCAGTTAAAGGAGAAATAACTTTAATTTCTTCATCTCTTACTCCAACCTCCATACCAACACCTTCAAATTTTCCTGTAGTGTCATTTAAAAATTGTTTTGCTTCATCAGGATTAAAGAAACGAGAATGTGGATCTCCTAAAGCATCAAACATTCCAGCTATAGCTCCATACATTAATTCTCTATTGCTATCAATAGAAAAAGCATAGTCTTGATGAATTAAGTTATAGGCACGAATAAAAAGAGATATATCTTGTTCGTGCTCATTCAACATATTAAAATCTATAGTTTCTCGAGAAGAAAATCCGAGAATAAAGAATAAAGATGCTGTTAAAAAAAAGACAATAATCAATCCGGCATATTTTACATGTTTCATAATAAAGATTATAGCAAAGACAGATAAAAAAGCAAGAAGTAAAAACCCCACTCATTTTTTGCAAGGGTAAGTGGGGTTTTTTAGATGCCTGGAGAGCATCTGGTCTGATTATATTTATTTAAGAGTTACTGTCAACTAATTTATCAAGCTCTTCTTCTGTCTTTTTCCCTAGATCATCAATATCTTTGGAAATCTTATCAATAGACTCTATGGAATCCTTCATTTGTTTTGTAAGTTCCTCTATTTTTTTCTCATGTTCCTCACTTCTATCTTGATTCTTCTTCTGAATATTTTTTAATTGATTAGTTAAATCTTGTAAATTTTGTGTCATATTTTTGATATAAAATCTTTAAAATCTGTTTTGAATATATTTGAAGATACTTTCTTCTTTTTGTAATAATTTTCTAAAATTCTTTGAATATCTTTAGCGGAAAATTTATCAGTTGACTCAATCCTTGTTTCTTTTTGGAAATCATTAATGTCAATTATTTCTTCAACATCATTAGTCTTGCTAGCTAAATCTTTATTCCACTCTTCGATAGTATCGAAAACAACAAATTCTTTTGTTTTTGATTCGTAAGTGTTTTCCCATGTTGCTGTAGTAGTACTAGTTTTTTCTGGTTTTAATTCAGTTTTCTCAATACCAGGACCTCTGTTAATAATATCAATAAATACTTTTTGATGAACACGATAAGGTTCTATTCTTGATTTGATGCGATCCTCTTCTCGCAAAATCTTATGCCTTCTGAATTCTAGTTTTTCTTTCTGCTTAGAAATAATAGTCTTTTCATGAACTATTACTTTTCTCATTTCTTTAACAGCTTTGTTGATTTCTCTTCTAGATGAACCAGCTTCAGCCATTGATTGTTCTACTTCTAAAATGCTATCTTCAATAACATCAAGTTCTCTCAAGGCATTGTTTTGTCGAGCTGATTCAACCGAGAATTCTAGATCAAAAGCGTCTCGAGTAATCTTGAATCTATCCATCTCTCTTTCTAGAGGAGCCATTTTTTCATTATAATCTTCAATAAATCTATTGGCCACAATATTTCTTTCTTTCATGAAAGACTGCATCTGTCCGTATTGTTTTTCATATTTAGCCTTAACTAAATCTCTATCTTTCTCTAGTTTTTCAATTTGTCTTTTAGTAGCTCTTAATCTCCTATTCATAGCTGTTCCTCGGAAAAAAGCATTAGATGAAAGTTTTTTGATACCATCTTCTAATTTTTTCTCTACATCTTTAAGTAAGCTAATTTTCTTATCTTTTGTTTGGAATTCAGATCTTAAATCCTCTGCCTTATCTTCCTTAAAATCTGCCATTTTTTGTCTACAAGCAATTTCAATTTTTCCAGCTATTTTTTCCCAATAATTCATTTTTCTGATATTTTCTCTTTTCTCTTCAATATCTTCTTTTTTTGAATTTTTGTCTTCATTACTCATGAAGAAATTAAAATCTTCTGGATTGTAATCATTAGTACTAAAAGATTCTTTTTCCAAATCAATATTCTCTTCTTCAGGATTAACATTCTCTTTTTCAGGAGTTTCTTCAACTTCCTTTTCAATATTTTTTTCTTCTTCAGCAGCTCTTCTAGAAGGTTCTAAATCTTCTAATAAATCTGTAATATGTCCTTTTTCATCTTCATATCCTGCTTCTTTAAGATACGAAGCAACTTCTAGCCAACCATATAATCCTTCTTTTTTAATACGGTCTAAAATTACATTATCAGGGTGTAATAAATATCCTTTTGCTATTGCTTCCCATGTTTCTAGATCATAATATTTAGGAAATTTCTCTAAAACATCTGCAACATCCTTAGCTAATTTTTTCCTTCTGATAACATCTTCACTTTCTTTTTTTTCTGGACCTTCTTCAGTGGTAACTTCTTCGGGATTACCTTTCTCTTCTTCAGTGGTAGCTTCTTCAGGGTTAACATTCTCTTCTTCAGGAGTTTCTTCAGTGGTAGCTTCTTCAGGATTAACATTCTCTTCTTCAGAAGTTTCTTCAGTATTAGATTCTGTACTATTCAACCATTCTGGGGTATAATTTTTTGGTTTTTCATATCCTTGTTCTTTAAGATATGAATAAACTTCTGCCCAACCCTCTGGTCCTTCATTTTGAAGACGAGATGATGCCTCACTTAAAGTAGGAAAATAATTTTCTTTGTAAATAAAATGACTAGGGTTTAAATATGTATACAAATGAGATTTATCAAGAACATCATTTGTGTCAAGTATTTCTTTAAAAGCTTTAATAATGTCCTGAGCTATTTTTTTTCTTCTACTTTCTTCTTTTTCTGGAGACTCTTCAGTAGAAACTTCTTCAGTGGTAACTTCTTCAGGATTAACATTCTCTTCTTCAGTAGTTTCTTCAGAAGAAGACTCTAAATTTTTTAAATAATTTATAATAATATCTCCCTCATCTTCATATCCCTCTTTTTTCAGATATGAAACAACTTCTTTCCAACCATCTAATCCTTCTTTTAATATACGATCTTTTAATAAGATAGGATCATCAGGAGAACTATTATTGATTAATTGAGCCATTTTCAAATTAGGTGCTTCATCCATAATATTCATAATATCTCCAGCTAGCTTTTTTCTTCTAATTGTTGTATCTTTATTCTCTTCTGGATTTTCTTTACTTTCTGGTTCTGATTTTGAAAATTCTTTCTTTGCAGAGTAATCACGTTTGGAGTTTCTTAATGCGTCAGCGATAATAGTTAAAGGTTCTTTGACTCCCTTCTCTTGGATATAGTAAGCAATTTGTGACCATCCATTCATTCCCTCTTCTTTAATTGTATTAGCTAAATCATCTGAATCCAGACCTTCGTTAAATATAATTTTAAAAGCCAGCTCTCTTAATCCATTTTTTTTACTTTCAATAATTGAAATAACTTCATCAGCAATACGCTGTCTTCTTTCAACTACTGTTTCTTTAGTATTTTCCATATTTTTCATATTATGATTATAAAACAAAAGAATTTTTTTGGCAAGTAAAAATGGTAGACGTCTAACTGTTAAAAAATAACCCCTTACATATGCAAGGGGTTTTGTTGAGATCACGACATTCTTAGAAAACTCTTCGAAATGAAGCCAGCGGATCCAATGATCTCCACGTTGGCTCTTTTTCTTTCATTACCTGAGGTTCTTTTTCTGGTTGTTGTTTTCTGCTCCTTAACAAGATTGTACCAACAACAAAAAAAATTAAAAACAGAGTTAACTTTCTCATTTTAACCTCCTAGTTGTTAAATATGATTATATTATACACTATTAAATTAATATGACAATACAAAGGAAAACTAAAAATCCCAAAAGGGATTTAAACAAAAGTGCCCCCGGCAGGACTTGAACCTGCAACCACTTGCTTAAAAGGCAATTGCTCTACCAATTGAGCTACGGGGGCTTACAAACCTTCTTTTTTTAAATCTTCTATTATCTGTCGTTGCTTTTTAGTTAATTTCTTGGGCGTTTTAACTTTTAACTGGACATAAAGATTGCCACGTCCATGAGACGAAAAGTGAGGAATACCCTTGTTTGATATTCTCAACACTTTTCCTGAATCAGTTCCAGCTGGAACCTTCAAAGAAACCTCTCCACCTTCTGGTAATAAAACATCAACCTCTCCACCAAGAATAGATGTAGTTAATGATATATCAACCGAAGTATATAGATCATCTCCTCGACGTTGAAAAACAGAATTAGGTTTTACAAATAAGTGAATATACAAATCACCATTGCGACCACCTCTAATACCAGTTTCACCTTTACCAGAAAGAACTAATTTTTGACCGAAGCTAACTCCAGGAGGAATTCTAACATCTATCTTTTCCTCGCCTTTGACTCTACCATATCCACGGCACTTTTGACAAGTCTTTTCAGCGACTTTACCTTCTCCATGACAATCAGGACAAGGAGAAGACATAGCAAAAACGCCAAAAATAGTTTGACTAACTTTACGAACTTCACCAGTTCCTTTACATGTAGGGCATTCTTTTATCTCACTACCTGGTTCAGCTCCACTACCATGACAACGATCACAGGGAATATCTTTAGAAAGGTTAAATGATTTTTCGGTTCCTTTGATAACATCCTCTAAAGTTATCTCTATTTCTACTTGAATATCCTGACCACGACGATTATCTTTTTGAGTCCTTCCACCAGTAAAGAAGTTGTTGAAAATATCACCAAAATCAAAATTTTGCCAGTTACTTTCAAAACCAGCTGTATCAGCTTGTCCAAAACGATCATAGTTAGACCTTTTTGTTTCATCAGAAAGAACATGATAGGCCTCACTAATTTCTTTGAACTTTTTTTCGTCTCCACCTTTATCTGGATGATATTTATGAGCTAACTTGTAGTAAGCTTTTTTAATATCTTCTTTACTGGCTTCACGAGAGACTCCCAAGATTTCGTAGTAATCTTTCATTATTACTCTTTTTCTTTATACTCCCCTTCTTCAGGTTTTTCTTCTTTTTTATCTTCTGGCTTTTCAGCTTGCTGTTTTTGTTTCTCAGCTGTTATCTTTTGTAACTTTTCAGAAACTTCTTTAGTTTTATTCACTATAGCTTCTTTATCTTCACTGTCTTTAAGTTTCTTGAGTTCCTCTACTTCTTCTTTTAACCCTTCTTCTTTTTCGGCCATATAAATTAAAGTTTCCGCTTCATTGCGGGCAGTAATTAACTCTTGTTTTTTCTTGTCTTCAGCAGCATGTTCTTCAGCTTCACGTTTCATTCTTTCTACTTCTTCATCAGATATACCACAAGAACCTTCTATGCGAATGGACTGCTCTTTACCAGTTTTGGTATCTTTGGCTGAAACACTAAGGATACCATTAGCATCAATATCAAATTTAACTTCAATCTGTGGAACTCCTCTTGGAGCTGGACTAATTCCATCAAGCATAAAACGACCAAGAGTTTTGTTGTCACTAGCCATTGGACGTTCACCTTGTAAAACATGGATTTCTACTGATGGTTGATTATCAGCTGCTGTGGAGAAAATCTGAGTTTTTCCTGTTGGAATAGTTGTGTTTTTAGAGATAAGAGTTGTATTAACTCCACCCATTGTTTCAATTCCTAAAGACAAAGGAGCAACATCAAGAAGTAAAACATCTTTCATATCTCCCTGTAAAATACCAGCCTGTACTGCAGCACCAGCAGCTACTACTTCGTCAGGATTAATATCACGACATGGTTCTTGGTTAAACATCTTCTTCAATTCTTCTTGAATCTTAGGCATTCTAGTTTGACCTCCTACCAAAATTACTGAACTAACATCGCTTATTGTCATTTTAGATTCAGACAATGTTTTCTCAGTGATATCCATTGATCTCTTAATATAGTCTGAGGTTATATCTTCTAACTTGGCTCTAGTTAAACGCAAAGAAAGATGTTTAGGGCCACTAGAATCAGAAGTGATAAAAGGAAGATTAATATCTGTCTCCATAGAGGTAGATAACTCAATCTTAGCTTTTTCTGCAGCTTCTTTTAATCTTTGTAAGGTTAAATTATCTTTTGATAAATCAATACCTTGATCTTTTTGGAACTCTTCTACCATCCACTCGATAATACGTTGATCAATATCTTCTCCACCTAAGTGAGTGTCTCCACCAGTAGATTTAACTTCAATAGTATCATCGCTAATTTCTAGAATAGAAACATCAAAAGTTCCTCCTCCAAAATCATATACAACAATATTTTTATTGCCTTTTTTATTGGAACCATACGCTAGAGCAGCTGCTGTAGGCTCGTTGATAACACGACGAACCTTGAAACCAGCAATCTCTCCAGCAACCTTAGTAGCTTTTCTTTGAGAATCATCAAAGTAAGCAGGACAAGTAATAATTGCTTCTTCAATCTTTTCACCCAGCTTTTCTTCAGCATCACTTTTTAGTTTCTGCAAGATCATAGCTGATATCTCAGCTGGTTTAAGCCATTTGTCACCCATTTTAATTTCTACCCCTCCGTCAGATGCTTCTTTTATTTCATAAGGTAACAATTTCTTATCCTTTTGTACTTCTGGATCACTAAAACGACGGCCAATCAATCTTTTAGCAGCATAAACAGTGTTTTCTGAGTTAGTAATTTGTTGGCGACGAGCTAAAACACCAGCAATACGCTCTCCATTTTTAGTAACAGCTACTACAGAAGGAGTAGTTCTAGCTCCCTCTTTGTTTTCTATTATTCTTGGTTCACCACCTTCAACAACAGCCATAGCTGAAAAGGTAGTTCCTAAATCAATTCCTATTATTTTTCCCATATTATTATTTTATTTATTTACTTTGACCTTGGCTGGACGCAGAAGTCTTCCATCAAGAAGATATCCTTTTGATATTTCTTGGGCTATTAATCCAGAATCTTTTCCTTCTACCATCTCTACTGCTTCGTGAAGAGATGGATCAAAAGGTGTATTCTCGGTAATCATAGGTTCTACGCCCTGATTTTTTAATATCTTTTCTAACATTTTACCAATCATGATAAAACCTTTTGTTTCTTCATTAGGAGGAGCATTATCTTCGGCTCGTTGAAATTCATCAAGTAGCAATAGAAGCTCCCCTAGTATTTCTTTCTTATAGTTGAAACTAGCTTCGGCTAAACGTTGTGCTTCTTGCTGACGAAAATTAATTAAATCAGCTCGAGCTCTTTTCCAACCATCTAAATATTCTTTTTCTTTAGACATGATTTTCTAATTGATTTATTACCGACTGAATTAACGCTAAATTACGATCATAAGCCATTCTTTTTGGTCCGCAGATAGCTATAACTCCCCTTTTTCTACGAGGACGGCATCCAGAAATAATTAAAGCAAAATCGCGACCAGCTGGAAGAGGATTTTCATTGCCGATATAAACACGCATTTCTCCAGCAAAATCATCAGCCCGATCCTCTATTTGTTTTATCCAACGTAAAAACCCCATCATACGATGATGATCCATAAAATCAGGATCATCAACAATCTCCTCCCAACCTTCTTTGAAAAAAACTTGTTCTTCTAATAATCCCAGTAAAGCTAAAGAGGATGACATTTCTGCTAAAACACGACTAGTTTGTTGAAAAATTTTAACTAAATCTTTTTCTTGACTAATTGGCACCTCTTCTTCTCTTTGTTGTGATATATCAACAAAAAAACGATAAGCCTTATCACTAGGAATACGTCCAGCTGAAGTATGAGGTTGAATCAAATAACCTTCTTCTGTAAGTCTCTGCATTTCATTACGAATAGTAGCTGAACAAAAATCAATATTTATTGACGACGAACTAACTGGCTGAGCTTCTCTGACATAAAGAGAAACTATCTTTTTCAATATTTTTATCTGACGATCAGTCATACAATAAGAATGATAGAAAATTAGCACTCTTTTGTCAAGATTGCTATTTTCTTTTCAAAATTACTTTATCAAAACGCAAATCTATATATTCAATTTCACTATGGTCTAAATCCATTTTATCCCAAATTATATCTAATTCATTGATCTGTTTATTTAAATTTTCCCAGTTTAAATATGCTATCCAATTATCTTTATGAGTAGCTTCTAGGTAATCACCGACAACAATGTCTGTGAAACCATTATGCTTTAACATAAAGAAAATAGGTAATGACCAAGGAATCTTATATCCTAAAATTGGTTGATAATTAGAGATATGTAAACGAGGAACATATTCACCATCTGCAAAAATTATTCCTTCGTCATCAACTAAAAAACATTCTGGAAAACAAACTGAAAGAACAGCTTTTCTGGGAACTGAGGAAAACAATATTTTATTGGGCCAACGATAACTAATTTCAAAATCTTTTAATTCAGGATGATTCTCTTGCAATTCTGTTTTTAAATTTAAAAACCTAGTCAATGATATATTGACTTCTCTTACTTCTAACCAAGGAAAAGTAGCTATGAAATAAAAAACAGAAATTAAAACAACCCAGAAACAGATAACTGGAATATAACGATCACTCCATGGTTTCTTATAACTTTTTTTTCGCTTTCTCATATAAATATATTAAATAATACTTCCAACTCATTGGTATATCTTTTGTTTTAGGAAAACTAATAGATCGGCCACCAAAACTCTTTTTAAAAGAAGTTAAACCAGCCCATTTGTGCTGACCATCATGAGGAGCAATAACCCAAAAGTCATAACGCCAACAACCCCTTCTTTTAGCTTCTTGAATTGCTGACCATTGCAATACATTAGCGGCTGGTGATGATTTTGGTTTAGATGCTCCGTGACGATAATAAGCTGTTTTATTCCAAAAAAAGATAACAGCTCCAGCTAGTATTTCTTTCTTCTTATAGGCCAATAAAATTATATTATCAAAATATTTCAATTCTTTTTCTATATAATTGAAACAAAACTTTCCAAAACCTTGTCGCTGAGCAGTTGCTTCATAAATAGGATAAAACTCTTTTAATGTACCCCTCTTGATTTTTATCTCTTTACTTTTAGAACGTTGTCTGGCTGTTCT
>CAYYPY010000089.1:0-3964 GCA_964473685.1 uncultured Candidatus Saccharibacteria bacterium | reverse complement strand
CAGGACAAACTTTACGTGTTGATAATCTTCTTTTCACTTCTTCAGCAGAACAATCTACAAAAAATACTTGTTTTTCAAATCCATACCAATCTAAAGCTTCTTCTAAGAGCTCTGCTTCCGGAACAGTACGTGGACTACCATCAAGAACAAAATCAGCTTGCTTTTGGAAAAGCTCTTCTAATTTTTCCATCCAGATAGCAAAAATTATTGGTGTGGAAACACGTTTTCCTTGATCAATATATGAGGCAATCTTTTCACCCGTAAAATCACCTTTACTTTTACGAGCTCGTAATAAATTACCACTACCAACGTATTCTAGATTAAAGTCATGACAGAGTTTCTCTGCTTGAGTTCCTTTTCCAGACCCTGGAGGTCCAAGTAAAATAATAGTTTTCATTACAATTTTTCGTAGTCACGCATCTGGAGTTGAGCATTAATTTGCTTGATTGTTTCCAGAACAACGCTAACTACAATTAAAACTGAAGCTCCACCAATTAAGAACTGGAAGTTATTCACTTTACTAATTGCTTCCACTATAGTCGGTAAAACAGCTACAAATCCTAAAAAGATAGCACCAACAAAAAGTATACGATTAAGAACATAGTTGATAAAAGAAGCTGTTGGTTGTCCTGGCCTAATTCCTGGGATAAACCCACCCATCTTTTTTAAGTTATCAGCAATATTGCTAGGATTAAAGGTAATAGCTGTATAGAAATAAGTAAACCCACCCACTAACAAGAATAGGAATCCTCCCCAGACCAGCTTAGATTCAAAGACAGCAACTATCCAAGTAGCTATTGATCCAAGAAAGTTTTCTTGTCCAACAAAGAAATTAGCTACCATAACTGGTAAAAACAAAACAGCAAAAGCGAAAATAATTGGAATAACACCAGCTGGATTAATACTCAAAGGAAGATAAGTAGAGACTCCACCATAGAGACGATTACCTCGCACTCTTTTAGCGTAAGAAACAGGAATATTACGTCGAGCTTCTGTTACAAAAACCACTCCCATAATAGTGATCAAAGAAACTATCATCAAAAGAAGATAAGATGTAATAACTGAAGGATCTACTTGGACATCTGTCAGCATACGCTGAACACTGCTAGGTAGATCAGAAACAATACCAGCTAAAATAAGTAAAGAAACACCATTACCAATACCTTTTTCTGTAATTAATTCTCCTAACCACATTAAGAAAACAGTTCCTGCTGTAATAATAGTTAAAACTCCCAATATTTCCAACAAAGACATGGCTCCAATAACTCCTTCGCGTTGAAATAAAACTAACATACCATAACCCTGTAAAAATGAGAAAGGTATTGTTAGTAATCTTCCATACTGATTAATTTTTTGTCGTCCAGCTTCACCTTCTTCTTTCTGCATTTGTTCTAATTGAGGAAATACCATTGTTAACAACTGAAGAACAATAGTAGCTGTAATATAGGGACCAAGACCCAACATAACCACTGAGAAACGATCCAAGGCGCCACCAGTAAAAGCACTAGCTAATCCAAAAATTTGAAAACGCTCAAAAAAGTCAGCGTAGTCAAAAGTAACACCCGGGATAGTAATATTGGCTAATAATCTAAAAACAACAAAAATACCAAAAACAAAGAAGATCTTGTCGCGAAGTTCTTTAATTTTGAAAATCTGAATTATTTTTTGCATACTACTCTACACTGCCACCAGCTTTTTCTATTTTTTCTTTGGCAGAAGCGGAAACAATAAAACCTTTAAGATGAATAACTTTTGTAATTTCACCTTGACCAAGAATTTTTTCTACTTCAATTTCAGCTGGAGTAACAGTACTGCCAGCAGGAAACTTATTTAATTGCCCAACATTAGTAACCATAACAGAAGAATGACTTTTGTTACGATAACCTCTCAATTTATGATAACGTTTAATAAATTGACGAATCACTGGTTGCATTTTGTGTCCTGCTCGAGATTTCTGTCCTTTAGTTCCGCGACCAGATGTTTTGTCACCGCGACCAATGCGTTTCTTTTTAGTTTTCTTGTTTTGTAATTCGTGGAGTTGCATGAAGTTGTTTCAAGGCTAGAATAGTAGCTCTAGCATTATTAATCTTGTTTCCCGACCTTCCCATTATTTTTGAAGATATATCCTGTATACCAGCTAATCCGCAAATTACTCGAACTGTTTCACCAGCAACCAATCCAACTCCTTCTTTTTGAGGACGAAGAAGAATACGACAAGCGCTGTATTTAGATTCAACTTGATGCGGAATTGTTTTATTTACAATAGGAACAATAATGGTGTTCTTCTTAGCATATTTAGTAGCTTTTTCAATCGCGGCCGATACATCGGGTCCTTTAGCTACGCCAACACCAACCTTTCCTTTATGATCACCAACTGCCATAACTGCTTGAAAACGTAAACGTCGTCCACCGCCAGTCATTCTTTCAACACGGCTTAGACCAAGCATCTTGGAATCAAATTCATCTTTCTTTTGATTTTTTTTCATCATATCTTTAATCCAGCTTCACGAGCCCCTTCGGCTACAGCTTTTACGCGACCATGATAACGATATCCAGCTTTGTCAAAAACAGCTTCTTTGGCTTTTTTACCAATTATCTTACCAACTTCAAAAGCTTTTTCCACTGGCTTTCCTTTCAAATCTCTATCATCAGCTGAAAATAAAATAACATTTTTTTCGTCATCAATCAACTGAGCATAAATATGTTTAGCTGAACGAAAAACACAGAGACGAGGACGCTCTTTTGTTCCTGATATTTTTCCGCGAACGCGGCGATGTCTTTCTTGTCTTGTTATCATTTTGTTCCGGCTGCTTTCTTGCCGACTTTTCTTCTAACCTTTTCTCCTTGATATCTAATTCCTTTACCTTTGTAAGGTTCAGGTTTTTTAACTTTTCTAATTTTAGCTGCTGTTTGAGTAACTAATCCTTTATCTATACCGCTAACAGTAATAATATTTTTTTCAACACTCAACTCAACTCCTTCTGGAGCAGGAAAATTAACTAAATGAGAAAAACCAACTTTCAAAACAAGATCTTTGCCTTGCATTGTCACATTATAACCAACTCCCTGTACTTCTAATTTAACCTCAAAACCGTTAGTCACTCCTTCAACCATATTGTTAATTAAGCTACGATAAAGACCCCAGAAAGATAATTTTTTAGGATTGTTTAAGGAAACAATTATTTGATTTTCTTCAATAACAACACTAACAGCTGGATCTAAGTGTAAATTCAAAGATCCTTTTGGTCCCTTAACACTAATCTGAAGGCCGTCAATTTTGACTTCTACTCCAGCTGGGATAACGATTGGTTTTTTTCCTATTCTTGACATACTACCAAATTTGTAATAATACTTCTCCGCCCAACTTTTCTCGGCGTGCTTCTCTATCGGTGACTAGTCCGCGAGAAGTTGAGATGACAGCTATACCAAAGCCATCACGAACTCTTTTAATATCTTTATGTGAAGCATAGATGCGTTGTCCAGGTTTAGAAATTCTCTTGGCTCCAAGAACTTTTCTCTCTCCTAATTCAACTTCTACGTTTCTAATTTTAACCTTAAAATCTTTTACCCAACCCATCTTCTGTAAAACTTTAAGGATCTCTATCTTTATCTTAGAGTTAGGAACATTAATAACTGTTTTATCTACAGCTTGTGCGTTCCTAATTCTGTTAATCATGTCTGTAATTGGATCTGTCATATTTTTACCAACTAGATTTTTTAACACCAGGAATTAAACCTTGATTAACCATTTCTCGGAAACAGATACGGCAAAGACCGAATTTGCGCATAAAGAATCTCTGGCGTCCACAACGGAAACAACGATTTACTTTTCGTGTGGAAAATTTGGGTTCTTTCTCTGATTTAGCTATTTGCGACTTTTTAGGCATTTTTTTTAAGTGGAAAACCTAGAAGTTCTACTAAACGGCGTCCTTCTTCTTTGGTTTTAGCGGTTGTAACGACTGTT
>CAYYPY010000088.1:0-3032 GCA_964473685.1 uncultured Candidatus Saccharibacteria bacterium | reverse complement strand
TTAATTTTTACTTTACCGAACCTACCTAAAAGAGGTCCCATAAAAAGAATAGAAGAACGAATTTGTGATATAAGGGTTTGATCAATTTTTTCTGGATCTATATCTTTGGCTTGAATTTTCACTTTACGTTCACCTAACCATTCAACTTCTGCTCCCATTTCTTTGATAATTTCAATCATCTTTAGAACATCATTAATTAAAGGAACATTATCAAAAATACATACTTCTTTGGTAAGCAACGAAGATGCTAAAATAGGTGTGGCCGCATTTTTAGCTCCCCTAACTTGAATTTTTCCTGACAGAGGTCTTTCCCCTCCTATAATAAATTTTTCTTTCATTGTTCTTACTTTAGCTTAAAATAAAGGTAAAAGCAAGTACCAAAAAACAGCTGAATAAACAGCTGTTTTTTTAATTATCTCTTTCTCCACTGAGAGGCTCGACGAGCTCGCTTTAAACCAAACTTCTTTCTTTCTCTCTGACGAGGGTCTCTCGTAAGAAATCCTAGTTTTCTTAATCTCTTTCTAGATTCTTCATCAATCATCACAAGAGCTCGAGCAATGCCATGACGAAGAGCTTCGGCTTGAGCACTAACCCCACCTCCATGAATCTTAGCTGAAATATGATACTCTTTGATATCCATTTTAGATAAAGGAGAAAGGGCTGCTTGAACTAACTCAGGAGTTGGAAAATAATCTTCCATCTTTTTATCATTAACAACAACCTCTGTACCCTTTTTGATAGTTAAACGCACTCTGGCTACTGCCGTTTTACGTCTTCCAGTTGATTGATAGTATTGAGTAGTCATACGCTCTGCTTAAATTCTAATCTTTTAATAATTCTGTCACGCAAGCGATTCTTAGGTAGCATGCCGTAAACAGCTCGACGAAGAACTTCTGATTTAGGTAAAACACTAATTTTCTTTTTTTTATCACCTCCTAGATATCCGCTATGACGAAAATATTCTTTTTGTTCCATTTTCTTGCCAGTCAAAACCATTTCTTCAATGTTGGTAACAACAACACTACAATCCTCCCTATTTTCATGGGGACGATAAGTTGGGTCATCTTTACCACGTAAAAGAACACTAATCTCGCTAGCTAAGCGTCCTAGAGGTCTTCCTGTTGCATCTATAGTATGTTTCATACAAACTCAATCATAGCCATCCGAGCTCCGTCACTAGTACGAGCTGGTAGCTTTGTAATTCTAGTATATCCACCTGGACGATCTTGATATTTTTTACCAAAAACAAAAAGCTTATTAACAACACGGGGAGAAAACAAAGCAAGGAAATAACGGCGATTAGCTAAGTTTTCTTGTTTAGCCCTAGTAATATATTTTTCTGTCTTGCCTTGAATTTCTTTAGCTCTAGCTTCAGTTGTTCTCATCTTCTCTGTTAAAACAAAGTTCCTAATCAAAGACAATAGAAAAGCTTTTCTTTGGTCACGCTTACGATTAAATTTTCTACCTTTTATCTTCTTACGCATATTACTGTTTTAATTCTAGTTTGTGTTTCTTGAGAATTGACTTTATCTCATCCATTCCTTTGTCCCCCATTCCTTCAATATTCATAATAGTTTCTTCTTTCTTGGAAAGGATACCTTTCAAACTCTTGACTCCTCCCTTTTCTAAAATATTAATTAAACGAGTTGACAATCCTAGTTCCTCTAGAGTCATGTTCTCATCTTTTGTTTCTTCAACTTCTTCTTCTTCTACTTCTTTTTTCTCTAAATCTCTTTCCTGGTCAAGTAAACTAGAGAATTGACCGATAATAGTAGACACTGATTGGCGAAAAGCTTCTTCTGGCTCAATGCTTCCATCGGTTTCTATTTCTATAATAACAGCATCATAGTCAGTTCTTTTACCAACACGCATATTATCAACTCTGAAATTAACGTGACGTACTGGAGAGAAAATAGAGTCTAAAGCGATCTGACCAACTTCTAGTTTTCCTTTTTTGTTTTGATCAGCTTTAACATATCCCAAACCTTTTTCAACCGTAATCTCAATATCCAACTCAGATTGTTTTGTAGTTAAAGTAGCAATGTGAGTATTTGGATTCATTAACTTAGCTTCAGTAGGAATGTTAAAATCCTTACCAGTTACTTTCTTTTCACCTTTAACTGATAAAGATATCTTGACTGGTTCATCAACGAACAATTTGAAACGAAGATTCTTGATATTAAGAATGATGGTTAAAACATCCTCAAGAACTCCATCTATAGCTGAAAACTCGTGATTGGCTCCACGGATCCAAACATGAGTAACAGCATAGCCTTCTAGTGAAGAGAAAAGAACTCGACGCAAACTATTACCAATAGTAGCTCCATATCCAGGATACAAAGCTTCTACGCGAATAACTGCACGATTGCCCTGCTTCTCAATAACTTTTGGCTTATTAGGTAGTGAAATCATATATTACTTAGAATAAAATTCAAAGACTACAGTAGCTTCGACGGGTACACCGGCTTCTTCAGCTACCGGGACCGCTACCATCTTCCCCTTAATATTCTCTTTATCTAGAGAAATCCATGAGGGGGCTTTGTAATTCTTAAGATCGGCATCCTTGAATAAAGATGGTTTCTTAACAGCAATTTCATCACCAACTTTAACTGTATAAGAAGGAATACCTACTGTCTTACCATTGACTGTGATATGACGATGACCAACTATTTGACGAGCTTGAGCTCGTGAAAAAGCAAGTCCCATACGAAAAACTGTATTATCTAAACGACTCTCTAATTTCTGAATAAGTAAGTCACTGGCACTTTCTGTACGACTCTTTTGGGCTAGCACTTCTTTGACCGCTCTCTTTAACTGCTTTTCAGAAATATAGTAATAATTCTTAAGCTTTTGCTTCTCTTTTAATTCTTTACCATAGTCGGTAATACGAGATGGTCTTTTTTTCTTAGGTCCAGGTGGGTAAGCACGTCTAACCATAGCACATTTTTGAGATGAACAACGATCACCTTTCAAAAATAGTTTTATGCCCAAACGGCGACAAATTTTACATTTAAGATTATTCATACTCTTCT
>CAYYPY010000087.1:0-2495 GCA_964473685.1 uncultured Candidatus Saccharibacteria bacterium | reverse complement strand
TTAAATTGTGCTGAGAAAAAACTAAATTTTGTGGCATAATTTCACCCCAAATATGACGAGGTATAATTTTTACAGTTAAGTTTTCCAGAAAAATGACAGATGGTTTTTCTAATTTAAAAACAATTTCTGTATCAGATATTTTTGTTACTTCTATACCAACCCAAGATGCCCGATGGGGACTTTTATAACTACTGTCTTGTATGGCCCGGATAGTGAAGATAACGTCATCAGCTGTCAATGGATGTCCGTCTGACCAAAAAAGATCGTTTTTTAAAGTTATATTAAAAGTTCGCCAGTCGTTAGTAGAATATTGCTCTATCAAATCATTAGTTAAGGAACCATCATTTTGATATTTCATTAAACCACTAAAAGTTAATTGAGTTAAATCACGATCAACATCATTGATAGCATAGATGGGATTGATAAAGCGTGGTTGACCAACGACTCCTTCAATATAGTGTCCACCACTAGTAGGCGTTAGTTCAGTGTTAACAATATAATTAATGAAAAGAAAAATTAAACAAGCTATTATTAAAGAAATAGCAATAGTAAAGAGATTTTTGTTATCCCTTTCTAAATTAGCTGGTAAACTTAACCATTGCTTGAATGATGGCATATTATAGTAAACTAATTATCGCTGAAGCTATAAACACAATACCAGCTACGACAGTAGCCCAAAGAATAGTTTTTTGTGCACCTCTTCTAGTAGAGTAGGCGCCACCTTCTTGTCCAAAAGTAGAACCTAAACCAGATCCTCTTTGTTGTAGAAGTACTAAAACAACAATAGCGATAGATGATATGTATAGAATATATTTTATCATGGTGTTTGTGAAAACATTAAATTAAGAACGACGATGATTAAAGTAGCCCAGAATAAAGACACTAAACCAAAGATATTATTTAGGAAGACAATATCAATGATCCAAACGAAAAACATATTAATTAAAAGTGTAAAAATACCTAAAGTTAGTAATCTTAAAGGAAAAGTAATTAGATTAACAATTGGTTTGATAAAAACATTAATAAATCCTAATACCAATCCGGCTATAGCTATGGTTCCAAAAGATCCAACATAGCTAACATTTGGTAGATAGGTTGATAACCATAGTCCTAAGATTGAGGAGAGGACCTGTAAGATTAATCCGCTCATGGCAATACTCTAGCAGATTTGTTGTTACTTGACAAGTTATTTTTACACGCTATTATTATTAGCAGTCGAAGACACAAAGTGCTAAAATATGAAAATAAAACCATTGGCTGATCATGTATTGATTGAGCCTATCAAACAAGTGGAGAAAACTAAAGGTGGTATTCTCCTTCCCCAGACAGCTGAAAAAGAACGCCCTGAACAGGGTAAAGTTATTGCTGTTGGTCCGGGTAAAGTTTCTTCGGGTAAAGTTATGCCCATGTCAGTTAAAAAGGGTGATACAGTTCTTTTCACTAAGTATGGACCCAATGAAATAAAGGTTGAAGACAAAGATTATTTAATTGCTAAAGAAGAAGATATCTTGGCAGTTATAGAATAATATGAGTAAGGAAATATATTACGGCGAAGAAGCTCGCCAAAAGCTAAAAAAAGGAGTTGATAAATTAGCTGATGCAGTTAGAGTAACTATTGGTCCTAAAGGACGCAATGTCATTCTTGATAAAGGTTTTGGGTCACCAACTATTACTAATGATGGAGTTTCAATAGCGAAAGATATTGATTTAGAAGACAAGGCGGAAAATATGGGAGCTGAGATTGTAAAAAGTGTAGCTTCTAAATCTAATGATGCTGCTGGAGATGGAACAACCACTGCTACTATTCTTACCCAAGCTATTGTTACAGCAGGAATGAAGAATGTGACTGCGGGAGCTAATCCATTAGCTTTACGAAGAGGAATAGAGAAAGGAAGTAAAGCTATTGTTGATAATTTACGTAAAATGGCTAAAAAAGTTTCTAGCCAAGAAGAGATTAGTCAGGTAGCTACTATCTCGGCTGAAGACACAGAGATGGGTAGTATGATTGCCGAGATTATAGAAGAAATTGGAAAAGATGGAGTAGTCACCGTAGAAGAGTCACAAACTTTTGGTTTAAGTAAAGAAATTGTTAAAGGTTTACAGTTTGATAAAGGATATGTTTCTCCATATATGGTTACTAATCCTGATCGTATGGCTAGTGAATTTGAAAATCCATATATTTTGATTACTGATAAAAAAATAACTTCTATCAACGAGATTGTTCCTTTGTTGGAAAAAGTAGCTAAAACAGGCAAAAAAGATATGGTTATTATCGCTGATGAAGTAGAAGGAGATGCTTTAGCAACATTAGTAGTAAACAAATTACGTGGAGTGTTCAATACTTTAGCTATCAAAGCTCCTGGATTTGGTGATCGTAAGAAAGAACTTTTAGAAGATATTGCTGTTGTCTGTGGAGGACAGGTTGTTTCCGAAGAAGTTGGTTTGAAACTTGATTCAGTTGGATTAGAAGTTTTGGGATCAGCTCGTCGAGTTGT
>CAYYPY010000086.1:0-3836 GCA_964473685.1 uncultured Candidatus Saccharibacteria bacterium | reverse complement strand
AAATAAGGTAACTTGAAATATCAATCAAGAAACTCCATAGTAGCTATGTTACTTAAAAATATTAATCCATTGGGAATTCCCCGCCTGTAAAGGTGGGATGACAGCAATTTCCCGGCAAGTCGGGACAGATGCTAGGCTGTAAAATTGAGTATCACGTCTGTAAAGGCGTAGGACTCTATGGAGGTTAATTTAATATGTCCCAACTAAATATTAAATTATGGGCAATTTTGTCTCAAATCTGTGAATCAATAAAGAAGCGATTCGTATATATATTAACTATAGACTGAAGAAGAAAAGTATAAATAAAGCTTAAATTGTTAAATCAACAATCTTTTGAATATGAGGTAATTTATAAGAAATTGTGGAATTTCTAAAACCAAGAAGAAGAAAGGAGTTTAAAATGGCTAAGAAGACAAAAATTTATACCCTTTTTTTGTTAGCTGGAGAAGATTTAATGGTAATAAAAAATTCTAAAGACCAGGCTATGAATCTGGTTGAGAATTTCCGAAAATATCATCCTGATATAAAAATATCAGAAAACCAGGAGATGCTAGAACGAATCAAAGATGAGTCTAAAAATGTAGAATTTGTTGGTGAAATGAAATCTGTAAGAGCCGAAGATATTATCCCAATTATAAATGAACAAAAAGATGATTTGGATGGCCTACTTGTTTTTGGCTCTCCATCAGATGAAATGATATCAGTTGGTTTACCAATAGTAGCTGTGGAGCAACCCCTATTAAGATGCTCGACCGTACCTTTTCAAGCTTATAAAGATAGTAAAGTAGTAACTTCTTTTTTACCCAAATATTGTGATAAAAACCCAAAAACTTACCCAGCTCGTATAAAAGACATAGTAAGAAAAATCAAGTTAATTGATATTATATCGAAAATGAAAAATTTAAGGATATTAGCTATAACAGACAAACCTCCACTAGGTTATTTCGAACCTTGGCCATATCAAATTGAAACCACGAGAGAAGATTATGATAAAATATATGTTAAGAATTTAGAAGAAACCTTTGGATCAAAGATTGTAGCAATTCAACAGGAAGAATTATTCAAGAAGGTAGAAACAGCGGACGAAAAAGAGGCAAAAGAGCTCACTTATAAGTGGATAAAATCGTCTGTTGGACTTCGGGGGACAAACGAAGCTGAAGTGTTAAAATCGGAGAAACTATACCTTGCTATGAAAGAGCTGATGGAGGAATATAATTGTAATGCCATCACTACTGAAGGATACGGATGGCCTCCCTTAGGATGGGAAAAGACGGATGAGATAGGTATTGCTTCTCAAGGATTACCTGCTACACAATTTTGTACGGATGGCATAGTAGCTGTTTCAGAAACCTTGATGGATTGTTTAATTACTCAACAGATAGGATTATACCTCACAGGCAGTACAGGTCTACTAGGTGATTACACAATAGATCCCTTCATTAATACAGCTATCGTTGCTCACTGTGAAGGTACAATTAAACCTTATGGAGATGAAAGAAGGATACCTTACAGTATAAGAAATTTACCGTTTTTTTTAGAAGAAAATATTGGTGGTGCTTGTGTACAGCCCCACTACCCAATACATGAACCTGTAACAGTAGTAAAAATAAGTATGTATCAAAAGAAGATGTCTATTTTCACAGGTGAGACCCTTCCTGGCGAAGAACTTTTCCCATACTGGGATGATTTGTTAGGTAGGAGTAAAGTAGCTATTAAAACAAATACCAAAGAACTACTTGAAAATGTTGATTGGAAATTGTTTGGTAATCATAGAACAGTATATTTTGGTAATTATAGACAAGATTTCAAAGACTTAGCTAAACTAATTGGATATGAAATTTTAGAGGAAGATAAACAAAAATAAGCATAGAGAAAAAATATAAAATGACAATTTTAAATGTGGGTTAACATTATAATAATATTAAAGTAGGTTTAACAAAAGGTGGTATACACATTAAACCTCTCCCGCTTTACCGGACACCAAGATAAGACTATAGTTTAAAATATTGGAGGTTTACCCAAAAGTATCCAACCCAGGGCCAAAACCCTGATTCATGATATGTACCAGGCCGAAACCAGGAAGAAGAATTTAGGAGCGTATGAATATTTCATTGCTGCCTATCGCGATAAATATCCCAAAGCCAATGAGTGTCTGACTACGGACTTAGAAAACCTGTTTACCTTCTACGATTTCCCAGCCGTACATTGGATGCATATTCGTGCCACCAATCCAATAGAGTCAACCTTTGCCACTGTACGGCTAAGAACCAAACAGACCAAAAGCTGCGGAACCTATAAGGCAACCCTGAGTATGATCTTTAAATTGGCTCAGGAGGCGCAAAAGAATTGGCGGTGGTTTCGGGGATATAAAATGATTCCACTGGTCTTAGAGAACAGAAAATTCCGGGATGGGAAGCTGGTGGAAAGAGTGGCGTAATGGGCAATGTTTTCAAAGGAAGTGAATTTATCCATTCACAACATTTGACAGTATCTCGTTTTTGGTTTTTAAATGACATAAGCAAGGAGGCACCCTATTGACTCACTTAAAAATCTTATCAAAGGGTAATACGTTGCCTCAAGTGGAATATAATCGAAACTGTTTTGAGCTTTTTTGCTTAGAACAGTTTCTTTATCCATATTTTGTTTTAAGATATTTGCTTTGTAAAGTTGATTCTGTATTTATCATAGAATATTGTCTTTGTAATTTCATCTTGATTTCCTCTGAGATATATGATGAGGCCAAGACCCTGAGGTAATGAGTCTTTGCCATATCATATCGCTTTTGATTTTACTTCCGATTCTTTCCTTTTGCACTAATTTCCTCACCGGCTGGAAAAAATTCACATACAATCTTAGATAACCATACAGTTTATTTAACAGGCGAAGTTCCTTATCGGTATCATAGCGTCCATAACCCATTGTTCTTCTAACCACCGACCAGTTCTTCTGTTCAATGTAGCAGGAATCATTTTTACGGTAGGGTCTGCTTCTGGTAAAGGTAATATGTTGTTCTTCACAATACCTGCACACCTCATCATTGATGAATTCACTGCCATTATCTAAAGTCAAAGCCTAAGATGGAAAAGGGCAACCTTTCTTGAATCTCTTTTATTCCCGCAAATACCCACCGTTGGGCTTTATTCTTAACTGCTGTCATTTCATCCCAACTGGTAGCAATATCCGTAAAATTGAGACTCTGGATAACATCACCTTTAGAGTTTCCTCCATCATGGCTGACTAAATCCACCTCGAAGAAGCCCGGCTTGGTATGATCCCACTGGCTGAAGGTACGTACTGGAATATTCTTCTTCAAGAGGCTTCCTGGTCGGGTAGTAGATCTTCCATTGATTTGTTGTTTCTTCCGGATATCAGCCAATAAGCGGTCAATGGTAGCAGCAGAGATGGTAAAGAGTTTCTCTCTTACTTTTGAGGCAAGTTTTATTTCTCCATATTTTTCTAATAATGGGATAAACTCAGCTAGGAAGGGGGCTAATCTCTTGGAGCAGATATAGTCGGCTTCCTTCCAGATCTTTTTTAAGGCAATTAGAACCGCCTGGATTTATGCTGATCCTGTACATATTTGAGTTTTTCTCCGGCTATCTGAATATAACCTAGTATTTTGCTTTTGCCAAGTACCTGACTGGCATAACAGCGGTTGGAGCCGGTAATTTGGGTAAATTCATCCAGAATCATAATTTTTTCCTTTTTTCTGGCTTTTTGATATCTATTTTGCAATTCCCTGGTTACTGCCTTCTTTTGGGCCATGGTTAACATCCCCTTACCCCCCCCTTATCAAAAAGATCTTTGTTTTTCCAATATAGGGGAGATTGTTCTAT
>CAYYPY010000085.1:0-12573 GCA_964473685.1 uncultured Candidatus Saccharibacteria bacterium | reverse complement strand
GTGTCACCAAAACCAACTAACACAACGGAAGCCAAGATACCAATAATAGCAATGACTACTAACAATTCAATAAGTGTAAAACCTTTTTTCATATTTTTTATCTTTTTTCTCCGACCTTTTATTGAAACTATATACCTCCAGCGCTAGTGGAAATCTGGTAAACTGGTAAAAGAATAGAAATAACCAGAAAACCAACAACGCCTCCTAACATTATAATCATAATAGGTTCTAGCAGTTTGGTCAATCCTTCAAGAGAATTTTCCACTTCCGCACGATAGAATTCAATAACATTACGTAAAGAAGAATCCAGATTACCAGTTCTCTCTCCAACAATAGTCATCTGGGTAAAAAGAGGTGGGAAATATCTAGGATGGTTATTGAGAACTGAACTAATGGTTTCTCCTCTTCTAACGCCTTCTTTAACCTCCAATAAAATTGTTTTGTAAATATTGTTATTAACAACATCCGATGACACTTCTAATGCTTGAATAATTGGTAATCCACTAGCAATAAGTGTAGAAAGGTTTTCAGCTAAACGAACTAAGTTAATTTTTTTAATGAAATCACCGATAAAAGGAATATTAACAGAAAAATGATCAAAGTGTTTTTTCCCTGATGGTGTTTTAATTAACCTAGCAAAAATGATTGGAACAACAATACAAAATAGTGCAAATATCCACCAAAACTTTGTAAAGAAATCAGTGAAAGCTAGAACCATTTTAGTCATAGCTGGTAAATCTTCATCCATACCAACAAGAATTTCTGCTAATTGAGGAATAACAAAAGTGACTAATAAGACTAAAATACCCACAAAAACAACTCCTACAAAGATTGGATAATACATTGAGGAAATAATCTTGGAGTTGAAACGATAATTGTTTTCTAGATAATCAGCTAAATAATTTAGAGAATCAGATAACTTTCCAGAAACCTCTCCTGATTTAACAACACCTATAAAGAAAGGGGAAAAATGTTGAGGATAGTTTTGTAAAGCTTGTGAAAGAGAGTTACCTCCTTCAACTTTTTCACTAATTTTCATTATCACTCGACGAAAAACATGCTTGTTGGTTTGTTGAGCTAAAGAATGTAGAGCTTCAACAATTGGCACATTAGACTTAAACATAATAGCTAATTGACGAGAGAAAAGAACAATGTCTTTACCTTTAATACGTTCAAAAAGTCTAATTTCCTTACTATAAATAGCTTCTTTGTCTTCTTCTAAAGAAGTGATATAGAGTTCATAACGATGAAGTAGTCCTAAAGCATCTTCACGATTATTGGCCTCTACACTACCAGCTTGTATCTGGCCATCTTTTGTTCGAGCTTGATATTTAAATTTCATCTTTTTTTATTATACACTAACCAATCAATTTTCTCAACTCAGCTGGATGAGGAGAATAAGCTAAAGCAGTTTCTGTAGTTACCTCCCCAGCCCGCAAAAGATTAAGTAACGACTTATTTAAACTAATCATACCTTCTTCTGCTGATGTTTCTAAAACTAAATCAATCTGATGAACCTTACTCTCTCTAATCAGATTAGCTGTTGCACTATTATTTATCATTATTTCACAAGCTGGTACAACTCCTCCATTTATACTTGGTAATAAGCGCTGAGACACAATTCCTAAAAGGGAACCAGCTAGTTGTGCCTTAATCTGGTTTTGTTGAGCAGCAGGAAAAGAATCAACAATACGATTAATTGTCTGAGCAGCGGAGTTGGTATGCAAAGTAGAAAAAACTAGATGTCCTGTTTCAGCTGCAGTAATGGTGGTAGCAATTGTTTCTGGATCACGCATTTCACCAACCATAATCACATCTGGATCTTGGCGAAAAACTGACTTTAATGATCGAGAAAAAGAATTAGTGTCTTGATAAACTTCACGTTGGTCAACAATTGATTTCTTGTCATTAAAAATATATTCTATCGGATCTTCAATAGTAACAATGTGTTCAAAACGTTGAGTATTAATCTCATCAATCATAGCTGCTAATGTAGTAGATTTACCATGTGATGATGGGCCAGTAATTAAAACAAAACCTTGATTAGGACGAGTAAAATGATGAAGAAATGAAGGCAGATTTAAGTCTTCTATTGTTTTAACATTTTTAGGCACAAAACGAAGAGCACAAGAAACATCTCCTCGTTGAGTGAAAACATTTACTCGGAAACGAGAATCATTGGTATGGGCATAAGAGAAATCAATTTCTTTTTCTTCTTGGAACTTCTTGATTTGCTTGTCATTCATTAAAACATTAGCTATAGCCAATGAATCGACACCATTAATCATCGGTAAATCAGTTAAGAAACACAACTCGCCTTGGATACGAATAGCTGGATAATTACCAGATGAAATATGGAGATCGGAAGCATCAGCTTCAACTACTATGTCTAAAAGATTTTTTAGTAAATTAATGTAATTTCTCATTTTTCTTCAGCAACTCTTAACACTTCTTCAATAGATGTCTTACCTTCTATAACTCGACTAATTCCATCTTGACGCATATTAACCATACCCTGTCTTTTAGCTTCTGCCAGAATATCTTTTTCACTTGGATTGTTTAAAGTAATTTCAGCTAATTCAGGAGTCATAGCTAATACTTCAAATAAAGCCATTCTTCCTTTATATCCTTTCCAATTACATTTTTTACAACCAACTGGACCATAGATAGTAGCTGTTTCAGGATCAAAATTTATTCTATCACGAAAATCTTGCGGAGCATTTCTTAATTCTTTATTGATAAAATCTTCCATTTCCTTGTTAATCTTAATTCTCTTTTTACATTCTGGACAAAGAACTCCAACCAATCTCTGAGCAATAGCTAAACTTAAAGCCGAAGGCAAAAGAAATGGTGGAATACCCATATCTATTAAACGAGGGATGACACCAATAGCATTGTTGGTGTGCAAAGTAGATAATACAATGTGACCAGTTAAAGCGGCGTGAATAGTCAAGCTAGCAGTTTCTTCATCACGAACCTCTCCAACCATAATAATGTCTGGGTCTTGACGTAAGATCTGTCTTAATCCTTGAGCAAACGTATAACCAATTTCTGGTCTAATTTGTGATTGGTTAACTCCTTTAATAAAATACTCAATAGGATCTTCTAGAGTAACAATATTAACATCTTCTTTGTTCAAGCCATTAAGAGCGGTATAAAGAGTTGTTGTTTTACCAGAACCAGTAGGACCAGTAGAGAGAATAAGACCATAAGGCTTTGCCACTGCTTCTTGTACCTCCTTTAAATCACGACCTGTTAATCCTAAACTTTCAAATGATTTCACTCCTTCAGCAACAATTAAAATACGAATAGCTACTTTTTCACCTAGAGAAGTAGGAAAGGTAGCAATACGAAAGTCAATATCCCTATCATAAATGCGAGTAGAAAAACGTCCATCTTGTGGTGCACGAGTCTCATCAATCTTTAAGTTAGAAAGAATCTTAATACGAGCCACTACTTCAGCGTGAATTTTAGATGGTAGAAAAATAGAAGAGTGAAGAGCTCCGTCAATTCGGAAACGAACTCTAGTTCTATCTTTCATTGGTTCAATATGAATATCGGAAGCATTGCCATCAACACCATACTTTAAAATAACAGCTGTCATTTTAATAACTGGAGCATCTTCGGCTACCATTTCTGTTCTGAGCGATTCTAAGGTATCTGTTTTTTTAGAATTATCTTGCTCTAGTTCTGATTCCAAACTTTCTAGAGCATGAGACATCTCCTTTTTCAAAGTACGATATTGTTTTAAAATCTCTCTGAAAAGAGATGGCGTAATTAAAAAAACATTAAAAGAAAATTTGTTTTGAGAAGCTAGAAATTTCAATGCTTCTTGAGCTTTGCGATCCTCAGGATACACCATACCAACTTCTAAAACATCATCATCTATACGCAAAGGAACCATATTGTAAAACTTGGCTGACTCTTCAGGAATCAACTCCAAAGCTTTCAATGAAGCTTCTTCTGGGTCAATATCTTTGAGAGGTGTTTTATAAACTTCACTTTTTAACTCAAAAAGAGCTTTTTCAGGAATAATTTCTTTAGCTAATAGAAGCTCTTCTTCTTTCTTCTTACTGTTTCTTATTTCTGTTTCTAAAGCCAAAGATTCATCCTGTTGGATGATATCTTTTTCTACTAATTTCTTTAGTAATTTCAACATATTACTCAGTTTCTGGTGCTGGAGTTATTTGGCCACCTAAAGGTATAAAAGGATTTTCTCGACCAAACTCACCACTTAAAGGTGGTATTGGTTCCCAAACCTCCATTTCTCCAATATTCATTTTTTCTAAAGGACTAAAATCAATTTCAATTTTTTCTCTTTGCTCATATGGAGTAGGCTTTTGCGGTGCTGAAGATATAAAAAAATCACGAGCTAAATAGGCCACTAAAACTATCATGACCATATAACCAAGCAGTAACAATTTTTCTTTTTGTTTCTTTGTAATTTTCATATTTAGTAAGAATAAGTCTTAAGGCCAATATTGAAAGTATACATATCACCCTCTGTTGGAACAGAGAAAGAAACACTTTCAATATCAACAACCTTAGCTGATTGTTTTAAACGACTAGTTAAATTACGTAAAGAACTATAACGGCCTGTTACTGTTATATTCATCTTCAGCTTTTTTAATTCCTTACCTTCTTTGAGAGGGTTAGATGTGAAAGATGTATCAAATGATTTAAGTATAACTCCACTTTCTTGAGTGACTTGCTGTAAAAATATAATGAAAGAAGGTATAGACAACTCTTCTGGTAAAGCTGAATCAAGACGATCTAAAATAGACTGATAGCTTTGTAATTTTTTATCTAATTCTTTTAATTCTTCATGATAACGCTGTAAATCATGAAGTTCTTTGTTTTTATTTAAATTATTTTCACGTGCCACACTCCATTTATTGAACTGAGGGATAAAAAAGAAAAAGAATATAATTACCGCTACCGTGAAAACAATACCTATATTGGTGATAATATTTTTATTCATTGTTGTTTATAGTAGGGAATATTATATTATGAGGAATTGTAAAAGAGGCCGTAAAGGTTACCGTACCATCAGCACCTAAAGAAAAATTAGAAACTGTTCCTCCTTCAGTTTCATCACGAATAATATATCTTTGTTGTTCAAAGGATGTTAAACTACTAGCTGTTCCAGGAAGTGAAACTTTTCTTTCTTCGGAATTCATAGAGAAAGAAGAGTAATAAACTTCAGGATGAGTGATACTTCCGATATAACTGAAAGCCATCCATATTTCTGGACGATTAAGGAAAAGACCACCTATATCCTCAATACGACTTTTATAAGAATTGATTCTTCTTTCTAGCGTTAAAAGATCTCCTTCTGATTTTGCTTTAGCAATATTTTCATCTAAAGTTTTAATACTTTCATGCATTGATCTCGTCCCTAGAAAAAAGACAACTGAACCAACCATACAAAGAATAAGAAAAGAATAAGAAATAATACTTAATATATTTAGTATTGAATCAGATTCTTCTTCTTGTCTTTTAGGAATAATGTCTATTGCCATAATTTTTATTTCTTTTTATTAACTGCCCGCAGAGTAGCACCAACTGCAATGGCATAACTAGGACCCATTTTTTTAAGTTCGTCTTTTAAAACATCTGGATAAGATAAAAGGTTGAAAGGATTAGCTATCTCTACCTGCCCACCAACTTTCTGAGTGAAATATTCCTTCATTCCTGGTAAAAGCACTGTTCCTCCAGCTAAGATAACTTTGTCTACTTTTTTACTTTCGTTGATTTGAAAGTTTTTAATAATATTTAAAGTTTCATTAACAACTTCATCTATTTTTTCACAAAGGAAACTTTTAACTTTATCGTTCTCACCGATCAAACCACAAGTTATCTTTTCTTCCTCAGCTTTATTATAATCCATGCCTGTCTTTTCGGCAAGTTCTGTAGTGAAAGATTTTCCAGAAAAATCAAAAGAATAACTGATTTTCAATACTCCATCATCAACAATACTAATAGTAGTACTATGAGCACCAATATCAATTAAACAAACCATACCCTTCTCATCTCGAACCAAAGATTTCAATAAACTAAATACTTCGGCTTCTATTCCTTTCAATTTTAGTCCAGCCACAGTAGCAATTTCTTGATATTGAGCAATCACCCTTTTCGGAACAGCCACTAAAAGTAGTTTATATCCTTTTTTATCTTCTTTGATAATGGACCAATCCAAAGCTATTTCATTGATAGGAATAGGAATGTGTTGACGTGCTTCAAATTCCACTACATTACTTATCTCATCTTTAGTCATTGAAGGTATTTGAATAACTGTAAAAAAACTCAAAAAATCAGGAATAGAAAATATAGCTTCACGACTATCCATTCCCGCTTCTTCTACAATTTTCTGCAAAGCATTACCTACCTCCATAGGTGAAAAATGAAATGTTTTGCTTTTAGTATTTTTTTCTTGGCCTTGAGGAGTAGCTACTTCACCATAATTAAGAAGAGACATCTTCTTGCCTGTATCTAAAATTTCTATTACCTTAATAGAAGATGTACCAATATCAACTCCTAAAAGTTTTCTTCTTTTTTTTGAAAATGGCCAAAGAATCATGTTTTTGTATTATAGCACTTAAATAGAAAAATGCACCTGTGGATAATAAAAGACTTACTTTTTCCTCGCTTCTGCGTTAATTGTCAACGCGAAGGAAGTTTTCTTTGTGCTGACTGTCGAGCCCTGCTAGAGATATCGTCTGTTCCAAATTGCCCATGTCAGAAGAGTCGGCGAACTTTTCGCTGTTGTGATTGTCAGACTTCTATTAGTTTATCTTTATCTGCCTTTTCCGTCAACAGTTATGTCGGTCAAAAACTGTTAACAAAGTTTAAACAAGGAACTAAAGACATTGCTCCCTTGTTAGCAGATATAATTATAGATCATCTTTTACTGCTTGATAACAGACCTAATCTTTTTCCTTATTATTTCAAACCAGTACCAGAAGATATAAAAACTGTTAAAGAAAGAGGTTACTCAGTCTCCGAAGAATTAGCTAAAGAATTAAATATTCGCTTTCAAAGTAAAACTAAAAATAAAACAGCTTGGGTTGATCTTGTCTACAATCAAGAGAAAGTAGAAAAGTTAGCCCAAGCCGGTGATATTAGTGTTACTGTTGCTAGATAACTACTGACAGCTATAAGGATAACAGATTGCTTCCCTAGCTGTACCCATACTATCAATGCAGAAACTACTACCAGAAACTAAAGGTGTTGAAACACAGTATTCTTTTTCTGACACCTCAACATCAGGAAAGAACACTTCACTTAAATCTGCTATATCAAGAAGAAGAGCCTGAATATTTTCATCGTTCTCCATTCCTATATAGCTGTTATTGTTATTTATAGAGTATATCTCTGCCTGAGTTCTAATCTGAGTCATAGCAGATATAATTCTGTTATCTCTTCCCATTATTCTGGTCTCGGGCTGAATATCCCAGTCAATATCATCAGAAAAAGAGTCATCGTGGTAGGTGTAAGGATCCTCGTAATCTTCTGGGGCTGATATACTAACTGGCTTGTTGAAGTCACCGTAGTTAGCTTTTATCAAACCTCTTTCAATGTTTATATCATCTATTGATCCAGAAAAGTGAGTTTCTATCTGGTGAACATGTTTATTAACCCAGATGTAGATAACAACATCAATATCAGTAAAAGGATCATATTCCTCCATATAATCTATCTCTTCTATAACAGAGTTTTTCACATCCTCATCTATATCCATTTCCTGAAAAGATTTTTGAACTGCTCTTAACAGATTATCTGTGTCTATATCGATACGATATTTTCTTGTATCAATTCCATTGATTTTATCTCTCCCATCGTACTTAATAGCAAGAACACCCTCCTCAATCATATTCTCGTAGATAACACCTACTTTTTCTGGGCTTAAACTCTCTAAATCAATATCAATATCTTCTTCAGACATCAGCAAGAACCATTTATTTATATACCCAGGAGTAACTCCAGGAAGAGGACTGTTGAGACGACCAAAGAACTTATTATCAGAAAGAATAAAAGAAGCCTCTCCACTTATAGTAACTCCATCAGCTCCGGCTGAGAAGTTAATATCTCCGCTCATATTTTCGTTAGCAATATCAACCAAACTATCAACACTCATAGATATAGATCCCTGAGTGACCTGAGGGGTGAAGGAAGAAGATTCAACACTTCCCTCCATCTCTAGAGAGGTCAAACTAGAAAAAGTTTCAAGTTCAGTTGTGTTATAAAAAGCCGAAGCTATTCTTTCTTCTGGAGTCATACTGTCTCCGCGAGAAGTAAGAAGAAAAACTATCCCAGCTACAACGGCTAAAGATAGTATGATAAATATTATTTTTTTCATATTATTATTGTTGTTAATAAAGCGACTGTTCCTGTTAATAATGCTCCCCAAGCAATATCTATTACTGTAACAAGTAATGGCCATTCTTTGAGAGTTATTTGATTAGTTAAATCATAAGTGGCATAAGCAATTAGTCCTAAAAAAGCACCACTTAAAAAAGCTTTCACTAAATCTCCATCAGAATTAACTGCAAACCAAGCAATACCTAAGGCATAAAGAGGATAGAAAAAAATAGCAAAAACTAATTTAGGATTACTGGCCATTAAATGACCAATCTGTTGGGCATAAAAATTTTTGTTTAAAAATAACCAAACACTATCAATAGCTAAAAGAAAGAATAGCGAATAAAGAAATGATTTCATAAGCGGTGGGGGTGAGATTCGAACTCACGGCACCCATAAGATGCAATAGTTTTCAAGACTATCCCTTTAAACCACTCAGGCACCCCACCGTATATTTTTATATAACAAGAAAATGATATAAAAAGCAAGTCTAAAAAGCCATCTCTTCTATAGACAACAATTAAACAAAATATTCTATCTTCTTTTAGTAGATATCTTTTTTGACTTTTATATAAGCATCTCTGAAACTTAATCCCTGATTTACTAATTCGTAAACTTGATTAGTGAGATAAAGATCATCAGTCATCGCTGTTTTTAATCTTTCTTTGTTTACTTGTAATGCTTCCACAATAGCCGTTAATAAGATAATAGTGTCTAAGCATAGATTGACTCCTTCTACAAAAGGTTTCTTGGTTAGTTGAAGATCTCTCTGGTAACCACTTCCAATAGAAGAAACTATACTCTGAATACTACTTTGGTAAGAAGTGAAAACTTTAATGTTAGCTCTCATTATCTCTAAAACATCGTAGTTTCTTTTCTGAGGCATGATTGAAGAACCAGTAGTGAAACTATCAGGGAGAGAAAAGAAATTGAATTCCTGAGTAGTAAATAGCAACATATCGTTAGCAAATCTAGAGGCAATAATCATTGGTTGAGATAATGTTTGTAAAACAATATTCTCAAAGTATCCTCTAGAAAAACCACAATACATCGGGTTAAATTGCGTTTTCTGAAAACCCAATATCTTGGTCGTATACTCTTTATCAACCACAAAGTTACTTATACCAAAACCCGAAGCCGAACCCAAAGGATTCTGGTCTATCAGCTTCATTGTAGAAACAAGAAGGAATTGAAAATCTTTTAATGCTTGACTGAAGGAATCAAGCCAAACACCAACAGTGGTGGGCATTGCTTTCTGAAGATGAGTATATCCAGGCATAGGAATATTACTCTTTTTCTTCTTAATTACTTTAATCAATTTCTTGGTTTGTTGATTAATCTGTTTTAGCTTGTCTTTCATAAATAACCTTATCATTACCAAAGATTGGTCGTTTCTGCTTCGGCCTGTATGAATCTTTTTACCAACCTTACCTAGATAGTTTTCAATAGCAGTGTGCCCATCTTCCTGATTCTTTTCTATTACTGCAAAAGAAATCTTCTTTAACTTCAACTGAATTTCTAGTAATTCCTTTTTATTGAGAACATCCATCTGATAAAGCATCTTGGCATGAGCCAAACTAGCTTTGACATCATAGGAAAGAAGCTGGAGATCAAGAAGGTAATCATCCTGAACAGTAAACTTCTCCACTAGTGGATGTAGTTTGTTGTTGTTTGTTTGCCATAATTTGTTCATAGTTTTTTTAATTCTTATAAAGCTCATCTTCAAAGTTATAAACATTGAAGGCCGTTTTCTGAGCCAGATTGTAGATTTCTATAAACCCAGCTGAGGCATTCTGGTTAAAGTCTTCATTCTTCTCAAACGTAGCTAAGTTCTCATCAAAGAGTGAATATTTAGATTCTAAAGCTACGACATCAATATTACCCTTGTATAATCTGACCTTTACCTTTCCCGTCACTTTCTTGTTTTGGCTGTTACTGAAAGCATGAAGATGATACATAACTGGATCATACCACTTAGCAGTGTAGGTAAGGTAAGCCCATTTAGTATCGATGAATTTTTTTAATTCATTCTCCTCTCTAGTTGAAACCAGTTTCTCTAACTTCTTGTGTGCTTCTATCAGAATACTAGCTCCCGGATTCTCATAAATACCTCTTACCTTCAAACCAATTAGCCTGTCTTCAATCAAATGAAAGATACCAACTCCGTGTTTACTCCCAATCTGGTTACAACTATAAATTAGATCACTTAACTTCATCTTTTCTTTATTCAGTTTCTTTGGTACTCCCTGTTCAAACTCTATCTCTACTATCTCGGCTGTATCTACAGCTTTTTCTTTGGTTGAACACCACTGCAGAATATTATTTAGATCCGGAATTAATTCAGGTTTTTCAATTTCTCCACCTTCACTAGTATTACCCCACATGTTTTCATCATACGAGTAGGGTTTATTATTACTCTGTTTCACTGGAATATTATTTTTCTTAGCATACTCAATCTCTTCTTGTCGTCCCATACCCCATTCTCTAACTGGAGCAATAATCTTAATCTTTGGATCTAGTGTGGTGATATATCCTTCAAACCTAACTTGGTCATTACCTTTACCAGTACAGCCATGAGCAATAACTTGGCAATTTTTTTCTTTAGCAATTTTAACTGCTACTTTAGAGATAGCTACTCTACCTAAAGGTGTACTTAAAGCATATCCATCTTGATAATCAGCATTGAATTTAATTGCTTCAGATAAGATAATATCAGCAAAATCATCTTTAGCATCGTAGATAATAGCTTCTTTAGCTCCTAATGTTAAAGCTTTTTCTTTAATCTCTTGGAAACAATCAACTGTCTGACCAAGATCTACAGTTAAAGTAATAACCTCACAATTATACTCTTCTTGAATCCACTTCAGCATAACTGAAGTATCCAACCCTCCTGAATAGAGAAGAAGACATCTTTTGAATTCGTGTTTTTTAGCTTCATGGGAAGCTACTTTTACATAGTTTATAGTTTTCATAATAATATGTTAATAAATAAAAAACCCTCTTTTCGTTAGAAGAGGGGCGCACAGTTTTTCAACTACAAAAAAGCTACGCCCGAAGGCGACGACGTAAATTCAAAGCTGAAAAGTTTATAAACATAATATTAATTGATACCAAGATTATACTAACTTTTAAATTATTTGTCAAACATTATTTCCTTCTTTATAGTAATAACTATTAAGAGTTCAATCAAAGTGAAAGACTTTTTCATTAAATTAGTTTATCAAGAAAAAGAAAAGAAGATAAGACAAACAATCAAGACTTCTTCTTTCTTTCTACTGCTCGCAGTATCTTTTTGCGTAACCTAATGTTGCGTGGAGTAACTTCTAGATATTCATCTTCGCTCATGACACTCAAACCTAATTCTAAAGTTAATTCTGTAGGTGGAGTTAATTTAATAGCTTCATCCGCACCAGAAGAACGCATATTAGTTAATTGTTTGCCCTTGATTGGATTAACAGCCATATCAGTTCCTTTGGCTACATTACCTAGAACCATACCTTCGTAAACATCAACGTTGGGGCCAATGTAAAGAACACCTCTTTCTTGTAAATTCCAAAGAGAGTAAGCTAATGTTTTGCCCGTAGCCATAGAAGTCATAGAACCAAAGTCGCTCTTCTCTATCTGGCCAACATGCTTGCGAAATTCTAAGAAGCGAGAACAGATAATCCCTGTGCCTCGAGTATCAACGATAAACTCCTGACGGTAACCTAATAATCCACGAGTAGGTATCTCAAACATTAAACGAGTCTGCTGATTATTGGTTTTAAGATCAACCATCTGTCCTTTTCTTTTAGAAAGTTTTTCAATAACAATGCCTGAAAGATCTTCTGGGACATCAATAGTCACTTCTTCAAAAGGTTCTTTTTTAATTCCATCATCTTCTTTAAAGATAACCTGAGGTTGAGAAACTTGTAGTTCATATCCTTCACGCCGAAGATTCTCTAAAAGAATAGCAATGTGCAATTCTCCTCTGCCATATACTTTGTAAAAGCTGGTATTAGAGAAATCTATCTTCAATCCTACATTAACTTCTAATTCTTTTTCTAATCTTTCTTTGATCTGTCGGCTAGTGACAAACTTACCCTCCCGACCAGCAAAAGGAGAGTTATTAACAAGAAAGTTCAATGAAATGGTTGGTTCATCAATCTTGATAGCAGGGAGAGCAGGCTGGTTTTCCTGGGCAGTAATAGTTTCACCAATATCAATATCGGG
>CAYYPY010000084.1:0-1611 GCA_964473685.1 uncultured Candidatus Saccharibacteria bacterium | reverse complement strand
AATTTAAATCCTATAACATCAGGTCCTTATAAAATACGTAGTATCAATCAAGATCGCCAAGAATACATTAACTCTATAAATCTAGAACCAAATCCTTATTATCACGGACAAAAACCTTATATCCATGATTTCTCATTCCGTTTTTTCAATAAAGAAGCAGATATCAGTGGAGTTAGCGGATCTCCTGTTAATCTGAATATGAAAGCTAATGTTTTGAATTTACCACGTTATTTCGCTGTTTTCTTAAACCCAGAAAAAAATGTTCTTTTCCAAGACAATAATGTTCGTAACGCTTTAAACATAAGTTTAGACAAAGAACAATTAAACGGACAACCTATATCTTCTCCTCTATTGGATTATGAAAATGAATATGATTTAGAAAAAGCTAAAACAATATTAGCGGAAGCTGGTTTTGAAAACGGAGTTAAGGTAATTAAAGAAGAATCTACTTTTAACTTTAGTAAAGATCTAAAAGTTGGTGATACAGGTGAAGAGGTCCGCCAACTCCAACGTTGTTTAATCCAACAAAAATTCTTGAGTGGACAAATTACTGGTTTCTTTAATACTGAAACAAAAAATGCTGTCATTGATTTCCAAGAAGCATATCGAGAAGAAGTTTTAGCCCCTGGTGGTTTATCACGCGGAACTGGTACTGTTAGTGTTAATACTCGTCGTAAATTAAATGAAGTCTGCAGTTACCAACCCGAAAATACAGCTAATCTTTCCTTCACTTTACATACTGTTGATCAACCTCGTTTACAAAAAGTAGCCAACTGGATTAAAGATGAGTGGTCAAAAATTGGAATTCAAGTTAATATAGAAACAGTTGATATACAAACTTTAGAAAGAGATATTATTAGAACCAGAGAATATGAAGCTCTTCTTTTCGGTAACGCTCTTCGTTCTTTCCCTGATCTTCTCCCCTTTTTCCATTCTTCACAAACACAGGAATTAAATTTGTCTCTTTATCAAAACAAAGAAGTTGACCGTTGGCTAGAAGAAGCACGAAGCACACCTGATAATCAAGAAATTATTGAAAAAATTGCTAATAAAATTAAAGAAGACCAACCAGCTATTTTCCTTTACACTCCTGACTATATCTACTATACTACGCACCAGTTAAAGGGTTTTTCAGCTGTAACTATCATTGACCCATCTCGTCGTTTTGTTGACATAGAAAATTGGCATCTAAAAACAACTAGAAAATAAATTAGCGGATATGATGAAATAGGTAGACATCCATGATTCAGATTCATGGGACCGCAAGGTCGTGGAGGTTCAAATCCTCCTATCCGCACCTATGAAAAAAAGAGAAGGACTGCGCCTCATCCCCCTTGGTGGACTAGGGGAAGTAGGACGCAATATGACCATTTTAGAATGGCAAAGACAAATTCTTGTCATTGATATGGGTTTTCGTATGCCAGAGGAAAGCATGCCTGGTATTGATTATATTATCCCCAATATATCTTATTTAAAAGAAAGAAAAAAAGATATTGTTGGTGTTATTTTCACTCACGGGCACTACGATCACATCGGAGCTATTCCTTATATCAATCACAAAATAGGTAATCCACCACTATACGCCTCTCCTTTAACTAAGGGTATCTTTAT
>CAYYPY010000083.1:0-5327 GCA_964473685.1 uncultured Candidatus Saccharibacteria bacterium | reverse complement strand
TCCCTCTCCTTCATTCAAGGGCCAGTGGCCAACTAAATTAGCGCCTAGGGTCCTATGCACCCCACTAGACCACTGCAAAGTGTTAGCTATTCTGGCATTTTCACTAAGATTACTAAATCTAGCAATAACCAAAGAGGACAATATGCCAATAATGGCAATAACAACTAATAATTCAATTAAGGTAAATGATTTTTTCACTTATTCTGCAAAAGATGAATATGCAAATGATGAACCTCTTGCCCAGCTGAAGGTCCAACATTTATTTTAATGTTATAATCTCCTTTAATGACTTGATTGGCTATCTTGAAAAGATGAATTAATGTTTTGGCATCAGCTTCCCGCAAAGAAGGAATATGTTTTTTAGGAACAGCTAAAAGATGAAGCTTAGCTTCTGGTTTAATATCATGAAAGACAATAACTTGGTCATCTTCATAGACAATCTTAGCTGGAACTTTTTTGTTAACTATATCACAAAAAATACAACTCATTTCTTCTTTTTTATCTTTTCTACAACCTTATCCATTTTAACTGTTTCTTGAGCTCCAGTAGACATATTACGAATAATGATCGTATCATTAATAGCTTCTTGTTGCCCAAGAATCAAACAAAATTTAGCTTTTAATCTTCCAGCTCTAGTTAACTGCATTTTCAATGAATCACGGCCTAAACATTCCGCTACTGAAATACGAGCTTTGCGTAGTTCTTCCATCAATTTAAGAGCTTTACCTCTTCCAGTATCACCAAGCTGAGCTAAAAACACAATAGGATCATTATCATCTTTTAGTTCTTTTTCTTTCATTAAATCAATAATACGATCAACACCAAAAGCCATACCAACAGCTGGTGTTTCTTTACCACCAATTGTTTTAATTAAATCGTCATAACGTCCTCCACCACCTAAAGCTAAGTTATTGTCTTCAGTAAAGAATTCAAAAACTGTCTGATTGTAATAATCTAAACCACGAACAAGATGTGGATTAAGACGATAAGGGATCTCAGCATCGTCCATAAACTCCAAGGTTTTTTTAAAGCTCTTACGGCAATCAGCACAAAGGTGATCTAATGTTTGTGGAGCTCCTTGAATAATTTCTTGGCATTTTTCTTTTTTACAATCAAGAATACGAAGAGGATTTTCTTTTAATCTTCTTTTACAATCAGCACAAAGATTATCAGAATGCTGGCGTAAATAACGAACTAAAGCTTTCCTGTAGACAGAACGACAAGCTGTGTTTTCAATATTGTTAATATCCACCATTACCTTCTTAATTCCTAATTCCTTGAGTATCTGATAGCCAATCTGAATAATTTGAACATCCATAACTTCATTTTGTTCACCAAAAACTTCTAAACCAAATTGATAGAATTGACGATAACGACCAGCTTGTGGTCTTTCATAACGAAAAAATGGACCAAAATAGAAAAGTTTAGTTGGTTGCGGTCGGCTAGAAAGTCCGTTCTCTAGATAAGAACGAACAATAGCAGGAGTTCCTTCTGGACGTAGAGACAGAGCATCTCCACCTTTAGTTTTTAAACTAAACATCTCTTTCTGAACTAAATCTGTACCTCGGCCTGTTCCTTTAGCAAAAAGCTCAGTGTCTTCTAAGATAGGAGTTTCAATTCTCTGAAAACCATAAAACGAAGCTAGCTCCGAAGCTTTTTCCTGAAACTTCTGAAGATATTTATAGTCCTCAGGCAACCAATCACGCATACCTGTAACTGTTTGGAATTTTAATTTCATATGTTTATGTATTCTGGGGCAGCAAAAATTCTTGTTTGAGGAAACAAACGAATTAAAGATCTGCCAATAATATATTCTTCATCTAATACTCCCCAACGACGTGAGTCGGAAGAGGCATAACGATTATCACCTAAAACAAAATATTGATCTGGACCAAGAACAGAAAGAGCTTGACCAGTTGTTGCATCAACACTTAAATATTCCTCTACTAAAACTACTTCTTCTTCATTATTAATTATTTTGACTTTTCCATCACTAACTTCAACCGTTTCTCCTGGTAAACCAATAATTCTTTTAATGTAACGATGAGAAACATCACGTGGATAACGAAAAACAATAATTTCTCCTCTCATTGGTTCACGAAAACGATAAGAAATCTGATCAACAATCAAATAGTCTCCTGTATGGAATGTAGGAACCATTGAATCTCCACTGACAATAAAAGGTTGAAAAAGGAAATAACGAATCGGCAAAACAATAGCTAAGGCAAATAAAATTGTCTTGGCTGTGTCTAATACGCCTAAAAAGAATTTTTTCATAACAGTATTATAACTCTAATCTCCACATTTGGCAATAAAAATGCTATAGTATTATTATGATATTAATTATCGGACTAGGTAATCCCGGTTGGCGATACCAACACACACCACATAATGTGGGTTTTAATATTATTGATGAGTTGCAAAAAAGAGAACTTCCCGAAAATGTTATCTTGTTTAAACCATCCTCTTTTATGAACCTCTCTGGAAATCCTGTTCGTCAAAAAGTAAAAGAAACTAATCCAACTGATATCTGGGTTATCCATGATGATGTTGACCTACCTCGTGGGCAGATTCGTATCTGTCGTAATCGCGGTGCCGCTGGTCATAAAGGAGTTCTTTCTATTATGAGTCATCTAAAAACCAAAGACTTTGGTCGAGTTCGTGTTGGTGTTGGGCGAAGTGGTGAATTAAAATCTTTTGTTCTATCCTCCTCTCCTATGCCAGAAATCATTAAAAGAGGTGCTGATGCTGTTGAAGCTATTTTGAAACTAGGAACTGAGAAGGCTAAAACAGAGTATAACAAGAAAATTGATTGACAAACTTCTTTTTCTCTGTTCACAATACAAGAATGAAATTAGTAATTGTTGAAAGTCCAACCAAGATAAAAACCATCAAGAAATATCTTGGTGCTGATTATAAGATCATGGCTAGCCGTGGTCATGTTCGCGATCTACCTAAAAGTAGTTTAGGCGTTGATGAAGATTTAAACATCAAGTACCTTATCCCCGCTAAAGCTAGAAAAACAGTTAAAGAACTGAAAGCTGAAAGCAAAAAAGCTGATGATGTCATTTTAGCTACTGACCCTGACCGAGAAGGAGAAGCCATAGCTTGGCATATTCAACATATTCTTGATCGTCCTTGCCAACGAGCTCTTTTCCAAGAAATAACCAAAGAAGCTATCCAAAAATCAATTGAGAATTTAGGACAAGTAAGAGAAAATCTAGTTAATGCTCAACAAGCTCGCAGAGTTTTAGATCGTATTGTTGGTTATTCTTTATCACCTCTTCTTTGGAAAAAAGTTGCTCGTGGTCTTTCTGCCGGAAGAGTACAATCAGTAGCTGTTCGTTTAATTGTAGAAAGAGAAAGAGAAAGAGAAGCTTTCAAACCAGAAGAGTTTTGGAAGATTACTGCTAAACTTAAAAAAGATACTGAATTTACAGCTGAATTAAAAAATCAACCTAAAACTCAAGAAGAAGCTGAGAAGGTTCTCAAAGAACTAGGTCCTTTTATCGTAGATTCAGTCATCTCTAAAGAAAAGAAGAGATCCCCAGTCGCTCCTTTCACTACTAGTACTCTCCAACAAGAAGGTTCACGTCGTCTACATCTTTCTTCTTCTATGACTATGAGGTTAGCTCAGAAACTTTACGAAGAAGGATATATTACCTACCACCGTACTGATTCGCGTCGTTTGTCTTCGGAAGCCATGCAATCCACTAAAGCAGAAATTATTAAAAGATATGGAGAAGAGTATTATCGCTCTTGTCAGTACCAAAGTGGAAAACAAGCTCAAGAAGCCCATGAGGCTATCCGACCAGTTAATTATAGTCGCCATCCCAAAGATGAAAAACTAGCTAAACTCTATAAATTGATTGTTCAACGAACTTTAGCTTCTCAGATGATGCCAGCTCGCTTTCAACAAACTAGAGTGGAAATACTGTCTAATAATCATTTGTTTATTGCTTCTGGCCAAACATTATTATTCGCTGGTTTCTTGAAAGAATATCCTTTAAAGACTGAAGAATCTATTCTGCCTGTTTTGAAAAAAGATGACTTACTGGAAAAGATTAGTGTTACTCCTTCTCAACACTTCACTAAACCACCAGCTCGTTACAATGAAGCTTCCTTAATTAAACTACTAGAAGAAAAAGGCATTGGCCGACCATCAACCTATGCTCCAACAATTGAAACTTGTTTGAAACGTGGCTACATTCAAAAAGATGAAAATCGATCTTTCTTCCCTACCGACATTGCAGGAGTAGTGATTGATCTTTTAGTTAAACACTTCTCGGAAGTTGTTGATATTGATTTCACTGCTAATATGGAGAAACAACTAGACAACATTGCTGAGGCCAAAGAGGAATGGAAAGAAGTTGTTCAATCTTTCACTGTTCCTTTCTTGAAAAAGATTACAGAAAAAGATAAAGAGATTGAAAAAAAAGTTACTAAGACTGGTGAGAAATGTCCTGAATGCGGAAAAGATATCATAATTAAATACGGACGCTTTGGTCAATTCTTAGCTTGTTCTGGCTTTCCAGACTGTCGCTATTCTCGTCCTTTAGAAGAAACCAAAGAAACTTGTCCAGCTTGTGGAGCTCCTATGGAAAAAAGAGTAGGCAAATTCGGACCATTTCTTTCTTGCTCTCGCTATCCTGATTGTTTGGGTTTAAAAAAAGTAGGAACTTGTCCAGAGTGTGGTGGTGACTTAGTAGAAAAAAGATCCCGTCGGGGAACTTTTATTGGTTGTTCTAACTATCCTAAATGTAAATTTATCCAAGGTAAGAAGAACGCAAAGAAGACCAAGAGTCAGTCCGAATAGCTTCTCTAATATCCTCCATTAAATTCATCATAAATCTCAGATTATGCTCAACTAAAAGCATAATACCATAGATTTCTTTTTCTCTAACCAAGTGATGGAGATAGGAATAAGAATAATCTCCTAATTTATCATAATTAGAACGCCAAGAACTGGAACGAAGATTAATCTTTCCTTTTTTAGTTAAAGCCACTCCCCTTCTAGCTAAACGAGTAGGAGTAACACAATCAAATAAATCTATTCCTTGTTCTACTCCAATAATAATGTCTTCTACTTCACCAATTCCTAAAAGGTGACGAGGTTTTTCTTCTGGTAAAAAACAAATAATTGTTGATAAAACATCTTGCATTTCTTTTTCTCCAAAAGCTCCACCAATACCAAAGCCACCAAAATTACGACTAGCAATAAACTGAGAAGATTCTTTTCTTAAATCAAGATAACGACCACCTTGGATAATACCAAATAAGAGTTGATCAGAACGTGAATGAGCTTGTAAACACCTATCAGCCCAGCG
>CAYYPY010000082.1:0-5611 GCA_964473685.1 uncultured Candidatus Saccharibacteria bacterium | reverse complement strand
ACTGGACTATCTTCCAACACTGATCATGAGTTCAAAGCTCAATTAAGATATGATGAAACTACTATTGAAGGAGATGTTCTGGACTTCACTACTTCTAAGATTATCCCAACCATTACAACCGAATCTTCTGATTCTTTAACTACCAGTTCAGCTAACCTGAACATGTCTTTTACCACTGGTGACTATGATTCAGTAGAAGTTCGTTTTGCTTGGAAAACAACCACAGGAGAATGGACATTCACTGATTGGGTTTCACAATCTGAAGATGACAACTACGCTGAAGTTGTTACTGGACTATCTTCCAACACTGGTTATGATTTCAAAGCTCAATTAAGATATGATGAAACTACTATTGAAGGAGATGTTCTTAGCTTTACCACTAAGAGAAGTTCATCGACTACAATTTATTATTCTATTAATTTACAAAGTAATTATCCAGCTCTTTTGTATGGATCAGGTACTTATTCAGATGGTACAAGGTTGACTGTTTCAGCTTCAGCTAAAGAGGGTTACAAGTTTGAGCATTGGAAGAAGGGGGACAAGATTGTTGGTAATAATAAATATTATTCACTGATTGTTTCTGGTGATGAAGTTTTGACAGCTATATTCAGTGAAATTGTTGAAGAGGAAATAATAGAAGAAGAGTTAGAAGAAGAGGAGCTAGAAAAAGAAAAAACTAGAAAAGTATTTATGAATACTATTATTCAGCTCTTGAATCAAATAATTATTCTTTATACACAAATTCTTCAGGGTACATAATATCTATGAGTATTATTGACAATAAAGAATTTCAAACTTTTCTTACTGTGTCGAGAAAACTCAATTAAAAAGGAATTATTCCAATTCTTTTTGGTTCTCTTGGTTTATTTAAAATAATAAATTATTCCGAAAAAGTAGAAGATGTTGATGTTATCATTAATGATTATGATAGTAAAAAACAACTTATCGAAAATTTGATGCGAGAGATGGGATTTACGTCTAGGGTTTATGATTTTTTAAAAGATGGGGTTGTTATCTCTTTTGGTCCTCCTATTTGTTTAGATTCATTAAATTTTTCTTTAGATAAAAAAGAAGAAGATGGTGTTTATTATTATAAAATTCGTATTAAAGGATACTTATCGTTTTATGAAAAAATGTTACAGGATGAAGAACGTCAGAAAAAGAAAGGCAATAAAGATAGAAGGAAGATAAGATTAATTAAAGAATATATGATTAGTCAAAATTAGAATTATCTTTACACAGATAATTTTCTTTATTTTGATTTTTGTGCTATATTACTTTATTCATGAAATTATTGTTAGTTTTTAAATATTATTGGCAGTTTCTAAAAAAATACAGCTGGGCTCAGCTGGTTGTTTTGTTTTCTTTCGGAATTGGAGCAACTCTTTCTAATATTTTTCCAGCTTTAATCTACAAAGATATTATTGATACAGTTTCCAATCCGCCAGTTAATTTTCATGAAAAGCTAGGTATGTTAGTTATTTCTCTTGGATTGCTGGTTATTGGTTATAATATATTTTACCGAATAGGTGATTATTGTTTGTTAACTATGCAGAGTAAAATACTGAAAGATCTTTATGATTATAGTTTACAGAAGTTACAAAATCATTCTTATAGATTCTTTTCTAACTCTTTTGTTGGTGGTTTAGTAGCTAAAACTAAACGTTTTGTTTGGTCTTTTGAGAATCTGCATGATGGTTTTGTTTTTCAGATATGGATGAACTCAGTAATTATTATAGGGATATTGACTGTTTTGTTTCAACAAAATTCTTTGCTTGCCTTTTTCTTTTTAGGTTGGTTAGTTTTTTATAGTTTTCTAGTTTATTTAATGATTAAATGGCAAATTCCTAAAAGTCTTGAAAAAGCTAAAGCGGACACAAAAACAACCTCTCGCTATGCTGATATTATTAGTAATATGTTGACAGTTAAAATGTTTGGTCGTGAAAAACAAGAAATGATTGGTTTTGAAGAAGTAACGACTCAAGAAGAAAGAAAAAGAAAAAATGCTTGGATGAGAGAGATTTTCTGGAACTTTATGTTTCAGAGTATAATTATTGGTTTTTTTGAGGTTGGTATGATTTGGTTGTCAGTTCGTCTTTGGCAAGAAGGTTTAATTACTGCTGGAGTTATTGTTTTAATACAAATTTATCTTTTAAATTTATTTAATATTGTTTGGAATATCAGTCGTAATGTTATTAGAATGTCTACTTCTTTAACTGATGCTAAAGAAATGGTAGAAATGTTTGAAAAAGAGATTGGTATAAAAGATCCTGATAATCCTAAAGAATTAACTGTTCCTCATGGTGAAGTTTGTTTTAATGATGTTTGTTTCTCTTATAGTAAAAATGTTCCTATTTTTAAGGATTTTAATTTAAAGATAAAAGCAGGAGAAAAAGTTGGTTTTGTTGGTTATTCGGGGGCTGGTAAAACTAGTGTAGTTAAATTATTACTTAGATTTTTTGATGTTGAACAAGGTTCTATCACTATTGATGGACAAAACATTAAAGAAGTAAAACAGAGTAATCTTCATGAAAAGATTGCTTATGTCCCCCAAGATCCATCTTTGTTTTACCGTTCTATCAAAGACAATATTGCTTACGCCCGTCCTCAAGCTTCTTTCAAAGAAATTGTTAATATAGCTAAGAAAGCTGAGGCTCATGATTTTATTGAAAATTTACCTGAAAAATACAACTCTCTAGTAGGAGAAAGGGGGATAAAACTTTCTGGTGGAGAAAGACAAAGAATAGCAATTGCTAGAGCTATGATTAAAAATGCACCAATTGTTGTTTTAGATGAAGCTACTAGCTCGCTTGACTCCTTAGCCGAGAAGAAGATTCAGAAAGCCCTAGATGAATTAATTGAAAACAAAACCACTATTGTTATTGCTCATCGCTTATCTACTATCCAAAAAATGGATAGGATCATTGTTATGGATCATGGTCAGATAGTGGAAATGGGCACTCATAATGAATTAATTAAAAAAGATGGTCTTTATTCTCAGCTTTGGGAAAGTCAAGCTGGTGGATTTATTAATTGACTTAACTAATTTATTGAATTAAAATATAGCTATGACATTCAAAGAATATCAAGAAGAATCTAGAAAAACAGCTATCTATCCAGACAAGGATAATAATTTTGTTTATCCTGTTTTAGGATTAGTTGGTGAAGCAGGCGAGGTAGCTGAAAAAATTAAGAAAATTATTAGAGACAAAGAGGGGATAGTGGATCAAGAAAGCCGAGAAAAAGTTATGAAAGAATTAGGTGATGTTCTCTGGTATCTATCTCAAACAGCGACTGAACTAAATTTATCTTTAGAGAAAGTAGCTAACAATAATATTGAGAAATTGAAATCTCGCCAAGAGAGAGGTAAACTTCAAGGAGAGGGGGATAATAGATAGGTTGATTTTTCAACAAAAAGGTGTATAGTATATATGCAAGGTAACTTGCTTTTGTTTTAGATCTTTGAAAACTTACGAAAGGAGTAGAAGATGAATATTTTGTTATTAGTCTTGATAATCTGTTCTTTAGCTTTTATTTGGAACATATATGGAACAGTATATGTTCTTAATAAAAATGCAGGTAATATCACCATGGTGAATATCCAGAAGAAGATAAGGGCTGGAGCATTCACTTTTATGTTGTTAGAATCAAGGACTATTTTAGCTTGTATGGCTATAGTAGGCCTTGTGCTGTGGGCTATTTTCTCATGCCAGATAGCTTTAGCTTTCTGGATGGGAAGTGTTGTGTCGTTGTCAGCTGGATTCTTAGGTATGAATTCAGCAACACTAGCTAATGCTCGCACTACTCAAGCTGCCCGGTCTTCCTTAAAAGAAGCTCTTAATGTTTCTTTTATGGGAGGATCAGTAATGGGTATGGCTGTGGTAGGACTGGCTTTATGTGGTCTTACCTTCCTCTTTGTATTTTTCGCGGATAGTTTTTTCCAAGAAATTTTCATGGAGCATAAGATGCTTTTAGGAGGTGAGATTTCCTATATAAAAGGAATATTAATCCTGTCCGCTTATTCAGCGGGAGCATCTTTAGTAGCCCTCTTCAGTAGAGTTGGTGGAGGTATCTATACTAAAGCAGCTGATATGGCGGCTGATAGTATGGGTAAAATTGCCCATCATATTCCTGAAGATGATCCAAGAAATCCAGCCACTATTGCTGATAACGTTGGAGACAATGTTGGTGATATAGCTGGTCTTGGTGCGGATTTGTTTGAATCCTATATTGGAGCTGCAGTTTCTAGTATTATTCTAGGAATGTATCTCTTTTTAGGACAAGACAATCCAGCTATCAGGGAATTACTAAACAAGTTTAATATTCATGGAAATTTTGAGTGGATTATTTTTTTACCTCTCTTATTTCTAGCAGGTGGAATATTAGCTTGTTTGGTGGGCATCATCTATATTCGTTTTCGTAAAACGAATGGTAGTGAAGATGTCCAAGAACTTCTCTCGGGTGGATCTATGCTATCGGCATTGATAACAGCTGGGATTATGGCTTTTGTATCTTGGATAAGTCCCTTTAACTGGCTTCCATTTTATACGGCAGTTATTGGGATTGGGAGTGGTATTGTTATTGGATTAATATCAGAAAGATATACATCCAGTAAATACCATTCTGTAAGATCATTAGCCAAGTCCTATTCCTCGGGAACAGCGGTAGGTATCACTAAGGGTTTAGCAACAGGTATGATGTCAACTCTTTGGCCATGTCTTATCATGGCTGGAACCACTATCTGGGTTTATCAGATTGGTGGTCTTCTTGGCATTACCTATGCTGCCTTAGGAATGCTGTCATTTTTAGGAATGACAGTGGCCATAGATTCTTATGGCCCTATTGCTGACAATGCTAGTGGTATTGCTAGTATGGCCAAGCTTCCAGAAGATGTCCGCAAAAGAACGGACAAGCTGGATTCTGTTGGTAATACAACAGCAGCAATTGGCAAAGGATTTGCCATTGCTTCTGCTGGTTATGCTTCATTGGGGCTGATTGCAGCCTATGTCTGGAGTTCAGCCAGCAATATTGGGCAGATAGCTATGCCTGATATTCCTTTGTTGAATTATGAAGTAGGAGGATTAGTTATTGCTGGAATCATAATTGGTTCAGCAACAATTTACATTTTTTCTGCTTTACTGATTAATTCGGTAGCAAGAACTGCTAACTTGATGATTATGGATATCAAGGAGCAGTTTAAAGATCCAGACATCCTTCTTGGTAAGAAGGAACCGGATTATCAGCGATGTATCAAGATTACCGCTCACGGAGGTGTTAAACAGATGGTTATACCAGCCATCTTATCATTATTAATGCCTTTAACTATAGGATTTCTTTTAGGGCGTGATGCCTTATCAGGAGTCCTGATTGGAGCGTTAATCTCTGGTATTTCTATGGCTCTCTATTGTGCTAACGCCGGTGGTGCAATGGACAATGCTAAGAAATACATTGAGGAAGGGTATCATGGAGGTGTAGGATCAGAATCTCACGATGTAGCTGTTATAGCTGACATGGTGGGGGACCCTCTGAAAGACACCGTGGGACCTGCCCTCGATGTTTTAATAAAAGTGATGTGTGTAATATCTTTATTATTCGCATCATTGTTTCCTCT
>CAYYPY010000081.1:0-2133 GCA_964473685.1 uncultured Candidatus Saccharibacteria bacterium | reverse complement strand
ATATCAATATATTATTCTATGTCAATGTTTAATAAAGGAATAGTTCAAGCATGGTTCCCTACAATTGTAGGGATTATCATTGTTCTAGTGATTGGCGGTGGAATTTTAGTGTGGCAGTATGGCTGGCCGCTAGAAAAGCTGGGAATATCAAAGGAAATAGACACATGTAAAGACGTTCAAGACCTTGTTACTCAAGCCGAGTGTTATATTAATCTAGCAGAAGAGAGGAAAGATGAAAGTTGGTGTGAAAAAATTCCTGTACCTGATCTTACTGAAATGGAAACAGAGTGTTATATCGCGGTAGCAAAACTCAAAAATGATTCTTCGATTTGTGAAAAAATTACTTGGTGGGGTGGAAAAGAGTGGTGTGAGGAATATTTTAAAGCAGGGGAGGGGGAACCTTATATTAAACTTCTTTCTCCTAATGGAGGTGAAGTATGGGAGAATGGCTCAACACAAACTATTCGATGGGTTACTCGGAATATACCCTCCACAAATAAAATAGCAGTTCATATTAGAAGGGTCCCGCCACCACCATTAATAAAAGAAGGACAAGAATTCGATCCTGTAATTTTTACTGATCTTGAAAATACCGGAAGCAAAGACTGGACTATTTTAGCTCCTAATAGAATTGATATGTATCCTGAAGGTAATTATATAATTGAAATAGTCAGCTATGCTGCAGTTCCCATTGTCGATTCCATATCAGATGAAAGCGATGAGACCTTCCGTATTGTTAATGTTAAAGCAGATCAAGACGAAACAGTTGATTGGAAAACTTATAGGAGCGAAGAGTACGGATACGAGATAAAATACCCTCAAGATTGGAGAGTAGAAGAAGTTGGTGCGCCTCTTTCGCCACTTTTTTTGTATGGTTGCGACTCAGATGTTTGTCTTTGTTCTTTTGATATATTAGCCATTGCCGGAAAAGATGGCAGGATAGGCAATGAGGAAGAAATAGCATTTTATAGAGAAAAAGGAGCTAAAGAGATACAGGTTATCATTGGTGGAAGAACGGCAATTAGGTTTGACTACCATCATGAATTGAAGCCCAAATCAGAGATTATAACTACCATTTACTTTAATAAAGGAGATATGTATTACCGTATTGATCGTTGGGTAGATCTCGCAAGTGAACACGAGCTTTATTGTGAAGATACATTCAATCAAATCCTTTCTACTTTCCGGTTTTTAGAATAATTTGCTGCTAAAGAAAAACTAAAATTGTTAAAGAATACGGCGAAGCCACTACGCGGATTGATTTCCTTTCACGCTGCCGCGCGCGGCGGCACGAAAACCAAAATTTGTTCGAGCTATATTCAATATACTCCGCCAATAAATTTTGTTGATGGAAACAATAGTCCTAATTAGCGTTTCGTAAATTATGGAAATTTTGTCTTGGTCGGAAAATAATCAACTTCTTCTTTTAATTATTCTTGGCCTCTGGACTCTTCCTTGGAAAGGAATGGCTCTCTGGCGAGCGGCTAGAAGAAAAGAAAAGGGCTGGTTTATTGCCTTATTGGTTCTTAATACACTAGCAGTCTTAGAAATCATTTATCTTTTTGTTTTCAGCAACCGGAAGAAAAAAGAAGAAAAGCCAGAATAAAAGAAAGTTAAAGAAAGATTTTTAGAAAAAACCGGAAGAAAGAAAAAAAGAATATTTGATTTTAGAAATTTATTTAAGAAATCTTTTCAAGAAGAGAGGGAGGATTTCTTAAGAGAAGAAGGCAGAGAACGACTAACGGTTAAAGCCCAAACAGAAGCAGCCCCTTCTTTTTTAAGAAGGCAAGCCGCTTTCTCGAAAGGAGTTGATTCTTCAAAAAGATCGTTTACTAAAAGGATAGATTGTGATTTAATTCTTTTAGGTTGGGGGCAAAAAAAAGGATTCGAAGAATCGTTAGGAGAAGGAAGCAACCAGTCAGCTTGCCAGGAGAGGGAAAGAGACGAAGAAAGAGCTTTCGCTAATTCTTCAGCCGGTTGAGAATCATTTTTATTTAACTGAGGAAGAGGAAGAAGAACTGCTTTTTGATTAAGAGGGTAGTCAGCTAAATGGAAATGAGCTATAATGAGAGAGCTAAGAGCTGGGGCCAGTTCCTGGCTGAAAGGAGGATTTTTAAATTTAGTAAGCACTTT
>CAYYPY010000080.1:0-2778 GCA_964473685.1 uncultured Candidatus Saccharibacteria bacterium | reverse complement strand
TTTCTTAATTCGGGATCTCCTCCTCCCATAAGATAATACATTTCTTTGTTATCCCAAACCAAGTAAATTCCTGCGTGTGTTCTTTTCTGCTTGTCTTCTGCCAGTAGAATTTTCCTTCTCTTTTCTTTAACACAAGCAGAGTCTAAATCTTTAATAAACTCCAGAGAGTAGGGAGTTTTTTGATCCTGTCTGTTAAAAGTTAAGCTGTTGATTTCGTAGAATTTCTCAATGTCTGAGGAATTTATTGTTTTTAAATTCTTCGATTTAGCCTTCTTGATCTCTCTGCGTATATTAGAACGTAATTGCTTCCATAATGTTTCTATTTGAGAGGTATCTTCGAGAATGTAGGTGTAACGAGTAGTTTGTTTAAAACCTTCCCAGTGAAAGGGAAGCCAGTTAGTAACGGTGTAGTGAAAGTTTTGAGTGAAAGAACCGAATTTAGGTAACTCTTTAATGAGTTTTGTCATTATTTCTTTTTCATGACTAATTTTGTTTGCATATTTTTGGTCTTTGGGATACCTTAACCATGGACCCATTGTTTGTGTTAATTTAGGCATTGTTATACTTTTTCCTTTCCAATCCTTCTTGTAATAGTAGGGTAATGCTCCCCAGATAATATCTCCTTTTTCTACTAAGGCCACATCCCATATACCGTCTTGGCATACAGCATCCAACAACCAAGGTTGAGAGAAGATAGGTATATCTTTTCTTTCTTTACATAGCTCTATGTATTTCTGTTTATTAGTCATTAAAATCCCAATCTAATTTATCTGAGGCAGATCGCATCTGATCTATAATTCTTCCTTCTTTTTCTCCTTTCTGATTAGTAAACCAGTTGTCTATTGTAACATTTTCTTTTGGAGAGGCTTCTATAAAGTCTTCTAGGGCTTTGATTTCTGAATCAAAAGATTGATAGAAGTCTTCATAATTAAGTATACAGATGTTTCCTTCTTCAAACAGTTTTAAATCAGTATGTATTTGTTTCTCCAGAGAGTAAACACCTTTTGTTACCATTTCTAACTCATTCTCTTTTAGAAGCTTTTTATAATTTTTAGGCTTTATGCTCCACCATTTATTTCTTTTAACATCAAGCTTTTTCCTAACTTTTAATATGGAGTAAATTGTATCCACAGGATCTCTTCTCATCCATATAAACTTAGAATCAGGATATACCTTATGTATTAATCTTAGTCTTTGTCCTGCGTTTAGGTTTTTAAATATAAAAGGCTTATTAAAATAATTAAGAATAGCAAATATATTCTTTCTAATATCTTCTACCATAACATCTGTTATTTCATCATAATCAATAAAGTGATGATCTGTAGGTAACCATCTATACCAAAATTGACCACATTCACTAGGTGCATGTAAACCACCTGTTTTCATAGTGTTACCGTGTACTGATTTAAAACAGTCATGTGGTTTGTTTTTATATAGTTTATTGCTTAATTTCATACCAAAGAATAGGTTTCTATGAAATAGGCAGGTTAGGTTATCTATATATGTTACATCATAATAATTGGTAAGGGATTGATAGAGTATTGTAGAACCTGTTCTAGGGGCTCCTATGATGAAGATGGGGGGTGGGTGGGAGTTGCTGTAATTCCGTAATTTTTTATACCTCTTTTTTCAAGAATAGCAATTAGAGGACTGAAGGTTTTAAGAGAGTAGTTTGTTATTTTTTTAATCATTTCCTATGGGATTACTTCAAAAATATAAACACTTTTATTCTTCATTGGTACGACTTTTTGTATCTTAAGCCAGTCTTCTTCCTTAAGCAAGCCTATATAGTCTTGTAGTGGGAATAGTTCTCCCTTTATCTCAGATTTTAACAACACAATTTTATTTATATTGTTCTCGTATACTTTTTCTTTGAACTTATCTGTGTTGGTCAATTCTGCAAGAAGGAAAATCTCTTGCACTACTTCCTTCTTGTCTAGTTTCCTTGTAATCTTGTTCCTGTCAAGTCTCCAATTCCATTCAATGGGAAGGGAGACTTTAGCTTTGTAAAATTTTAGTAGGTAGGTGAACTTTGAGGTTGGATAAGAATTTGAGTAATTAACAAATATCACATCTTCAGGTTCTAACAACTCTGCTATTTTCTTTGCTTCTCCATTAATTCCCCATTTAAGACTCTGATATACTTGATTTTTAGTAAATAAAGCATAGGTTGTTATAAACAGAGAAGCTATGATTATCGCTAACATTGTTAATTTTGTTATAACATCGTTATGTTTCTTACAATAATAAAGTAAATAGAACAAGCCAGTAAACGAGAGAGTAGCAAAGATATTAAATAATTCTTTAGAAGTGGTAGGATCTTGATAAAAGAGGGTAACGATGGAGGCCAATGTCATTAAGAATAAGGTCGTTTTGAAGTATGGTTTGAATTTCTTTTTTTCATTCTTTTGTAATAGGAGGAAGAGGGTGAAAAACATTATGTATAAGGGAATTACAGGAAATAAATATCTCCCCTGAGAGGTTCGTAATATAAAAATGAGAAGGTAACACCAATAAGATATAATTGGGAACAGAAACAAGTTCCGTTTCTTCTTAATCTGCAAAATATAAAGAGAAGATGCTAAAGAGGGGATTAATAATACTAAAGGGATATATTGAAAAGAAAAGTTAGAGATGTAGAAGAGCTTTTCTATATATGAGAAGGGGAGGGTTAGGATCTTTACAATTTTAGAGTTTTCTAAAGTTGTCTTAGAGGAATTATATGTGAGGTTACTATTGCTTTGAGTATAAGTATTGACAAGACTTTTCTTTGCAGAT
>CAYYPY010000079.1:0-3095 GCA_964473685.1 uncultured Candidatus Saccharibacteria bacterium | reverse complement strand
AATGGCTGAGATTCAACGCCTTCAAGCAGAAGTTCAGAGATTACAGAATCTTTTAGCTCAGACAACAGGTTCTTGTCTAGTTACTGATAACCTTTATTACGGTATGAGTAATAATCAAGTTAAGTGTTTGCAACAAAAGCTTCATCAAGCTGGCTACTATCCAGAAGGATTAATCACTGGCAACTTCTTAAGTTTAACAAAACAAGCAGTTATTCGTTTTCAAGAAGCATTTAGTGGTCAAGTATTAGCTCCACTTGGTTTAAGTAGGGGAACTGGATATGTTGGTGAAAAAACTCGTCAAGCTTTAAGTAATCTATGAAATTACTTTATCGTTGGGAAAACACAATTCTTTTTCTAGGAGATGTTGTTTGTTTCAATGTCTGTCTTTGGTTGTCTCTCTATCTTCGTCATGCTGAATTACCAGGACAACTATTCTGGGATCATTTATGTCCTTTTCTGATGATTTATGCTCTTTGGGCTGGTGTTTTTCTGGTGATGGGTTTGTATGAAAAACATACACATGTTTTCAAGAAAAGATTACCAGAAACCATTTTTAATGCTCAAATCATTAACAGTATTATTGCAGCTCTTGTTTTCTACTTAATGCCTCAAAGTAATATGGGGCCAAAAACTATTCTAGTTATCTATCTTTTAATTTCTTTTCCTTTGATTGTTATTTGGCGTTTTCAGGCTATAAGAATATTTAGACCTAGAAACAGAGAAAAAGCTTTCTTTTTAGCTGAAGGAGAAGAAGCTGAAGAGTTGTTTGAAGAAATTAATACTAATCCTCGTTATCCTTTCTTTTTAGAAAGATCTTCTGATAATGCATCATTAGTAGTAGCTGATTTTTCTAGCAAAGGAGTGACACCTCTTTTGCCTTCTTTTTGTGATTTAGTTTTAAGAGGTGTTACTTTTATTGATTTCACTTCTTTGTATGAAAACATCTTTGATCGTGTTCCATTATCCACTATTCAACCAGAATGGTTTTTAAAGAATGCCAGTCAAGCTTCCTATGATTTAGCTAAAAGAGTTATTGATATTTTAATAGTTCTTCCTTTAATAATTCTATCTTTACCAATATATGTTTTTCTTTTTCCTTTTATCTCTAGTCCTTTTTTAATTAAACAAGAAAGAATTGGTCAGAATGGAAAGATAATTAAAGTAACTAAGATTAGAACAATGAAGGTTGATGATAAAGGCAAGTGGCTACAAGAAGGGGATAACCGAGTAACTAAAATTGGTAAATTATTGAGAGCTACTCATTTAGATGAAATACCGCAGTTCTTTAGTATTTTAAAGGGGGATTTGTCTTTAACTGGACCTCGTCCTGATATTGTTGATTTAGGTGTTCATTTAGAAAATGAAATTCCTTATTACGCTATGCGTAGACTTGTTCGTCCTGGATTATCGGGTTGGGGACAGATAAAGCAAGAAGCACCACCACAATCAGTGGAAGAGAGCAAGAAACGTCTTCAGTATGACTTTTACTATATCAGTCACCGATCCTTTTTCTTAGATTTGAAGATAATTATTCGTACCTTGCGGGTTATCTTTTTCGGGAAGGGGCTTTAAAAAGAAATAGATCAAAAGCAAGTTTTCTACTATTAAACCAATAAAAACTGCTGTTATTGCTCCCCAGATACCCATAGGTAGGATTAAGACTAATCCCAATACTTTAGCAATAGCTCCCCAACTAGCTGCTTCATAGAGGCATCTTTTTTTAGTGTTAGCTACTAGATTAGCTCGCAAAAGAGCGAAAGGTAGAAACAACAAGATGAAACTCATAGCACGGAAAATAGGGATGGCTGAAGTATAGAGAGGGAAAAGAGTGTTGAAAACAATAGGAGTAATTATATATATCAAGAAAATAGCTACTATTACTAAAGGAAAGATAACAAGAATATATTTAGTGATTTCTTTGGCACTTCTATTTTTAGATGACATTTTAGGAAGAGCCAAAGCAAAGAAAGGGTTCAGAAAGATTATCTTTTGAAAAGAATTCAAACTAAAGGAATAGATAGCTGTGATTACTGGACCTAAAAGAAACCAAACAGCTATTCGGTCTATTTGTTCTGAGAAAATAGTTATAGCTTGGATGAAGCTGATGTTTTTACCAAAAGCACGAGCTGGAGGATCATCTGGTCCTTTTGCTTTTTTCAAAGATAGCCAAAACAGAATTCCTTCAGCTAGAGATTGGCCGGCAAAGAAAACAGCAATAATTATTAAAAGATTGTTGGTTAAGATAATAGTGGGGATAAAAATTAAAAGCTGGATAACAATAATAGCTATTTCTGATCCAATTTGTTTGTTGAATTTTTGTCTTCCTTGCCAAAGACAGGCAAAGAGATTAGAGGAGTAGGCTAGAGGGAACATTAATGAAGTGATTAAAAAAGCCCAACCGAGATAGGATTGTTGAGAGAAATAGTAAGCTGATATAAGTAGAAGTATAGTTGATCCAATAAAAGAAAAAGAAAATTTGTCCCACCAGGCTTTTTTGAGAACACCTTCTTTGCCTTGACTGATGCTTTTGATAACACTCATATTTATACCTGGCAAACAAAAAACACCCAGTATCATTGTTGTTGCCAAGACATAGCTATAGGCGCCATATGTTTCTGGTGGTAAGAAACGACCGAAGGCAAACATTTTAATTAAACTAAGAATGATCACTACACCTCGTCCGCCCATCATCCATAATCCTTGCTGGATAGTTTTCATATTTCAATTATACATTTTATTGATTTCTTGTCGACTTTAGGTTATATTTATCTTATGCATAAAATTATTAAAGGGCTAATTATTTTTACAGTTGTTTCTTTACCATTAATAATTTGTCCTTTGCTTTTAGGAATTTTTAGTTACACTAAAACACTTTGGATGATTTTATTGAGTCAGATTATTTTCTGGCTTTGGATGACTATTGGTCATTTCAAATTATCATGGATGAAGATAGCAGTTTTAATATTTTTATTTTTCTCTAGTCTTTCTGCTATTTTTGGAGTTGATTTACAAAATAGTTTATGGTCCAATCCAACACGTGGTGATGGCCTTATCTTTATTTTTCATGTAGTTGCTTTTTTCTGGGTTATATCTTC
>CAYYPY010000078.1:0-2999 GCA_964473685.1 uncultured Candidatus Saccharibacteria bacterium | reverse complement strand
CTCACTGCATCAATCTTCTCAGCTGGAGGATAAGTATATTCCTTTAACCTATCTTGGTAGATTGTGCGCCCGTGGCGCATAATATATATCATTACATTTGATGGGCAATCGGTACACCCAGTGTCTTTAAACCTTTTTCTAAAACATTAGCTACAGCCTGAGTAATCATTAATCTCTTCTGGTTGCCTCTGATAGGATTCTTCTCATAGAAGATATTGAAACCAGAAGCTAGGTCATAGAGATAGTTAGCTAGAATATGAGGAGCAAAGCTCTGAGCTGATTCTTTAACAATCTCTGGAAAACGAATTAATAATCTAACTACTTTTTTCTCTTCTACTCCCAACTCTCCTTTTGTAGAAACCTTTTTCTGTTTGAGAAGAGAGAAACAACGGACTAAGGTGTACTGGAGATATGGTCCGGAGTTGCCTTTCAAACTTAACACCTTGTCCCAATCAAAGATAATATCTCTTTCTCGGAACTGAGAGAGGTCGTTATAAATAACAGCTCCAATACCAACTTCTTTAGCGGAGAGATCAGATATCTGCTCGGCTTTCTCAATAGCTTTGTTAAGCACTTCACGTAGATGGATAGTTTCTCCTCTTCTGGTAGAGAATTTACCATCTTTTTTACGCATAAAGCCGTGCTTGATATGAACTAATCTCACTGGCCAACCTAGTTTCTCTACTACTCTGAAAAGCTGTTGCATGGCTAGTTCTTGGTCCACCCCTATCTCATACGCTATTATCTCTGGCTTCCAGCGCTTCAAGCGATAATCAACAGCAGCTAAGTCGCGGGCAAAGTAAGTACTAGCTCCGTTGCTTTTCCAGAGCATAGCTGGAGGAATATCATCTCCGAGAGGAATAATCTTGGCTCCCTGACTTTCTTCTGTTGGTACATCTAAAGATTTAACTAAAGGAGCATAGAAACTTTCACCAATAGTATAATCAATTTTGATTCCCAGTAAACGATATGTTTCATCAAACTCTTTTAAGCTAGCTTTCACACAGTACTGCCAGATACGCCTAGCTTCTTTATCTCCTGTCTCTAAACGAGAAAACCATTCTCTAGCCTCATCTTCCATCTCTAAAGTAGCTTGTTGATGGAAATCAACATACATCTTCTCCATCTCATCTAGATTAGCTGGTAATTTTCCCTCCTTCTTTATCTGCCAGATCAGCTTGCCAAACTGGGTTCCCCAGTCTCCTAAGTGATTGACTCCCACACACTTCCAACCAGACATCTGATAAAGGTTGTAAACGGCTTGGCCAATGATAGTGGAACGGAGATGACCGATACCGAATCTTTTAGCTACGTTAACAGAAGAGTAGTCAATAACAATAGTTTTACCTCTCCCCCAATCTCCTTGCCCAAAACTCTTACCTAAAACCTCTCTCATCTGCTCATCCAAAAACTTAGCGGAAACAAAAAAGTTAACAAAACCTGGAGCAACGGCCTCCACCTTCTCTATCCTCTTGTCTTTAATCTTCTCTGCTATCCTTTCTGCTATCTCCAACGGACTCTTCTTTAATCTCTGAGCTAACTCTAAAGGTAAGCTAGTGGCATAGTCGCCCCGCTCTCCTTCAGAAAAAGAAACAGGCACCTTCTCTATTTCTAAAGAGAAGCTATCCTGGACTGCTTTCTTAACTAGTTGAGAGATAATCTCCTTCATAATAGAGATTATACCAGAAAACAGAGAATAATCAATTAAAACTAATCACTCTCAACCAGATACCTATGCTTAGTTTCGGCATATATTCGACTTACTTCTTCGGCGGTAAGGGCAGTGTTATAGATGCGGACGTCTGATATTTTTCCGTTAAAATAACGTGCATCTCCTGCTCCAACAAACACAGGATTTTCTGTTGTTCCTCTTGCATATGTTCCACTTAAACCCAGCTCATTATTAATATACAATTTGGCCTCACTTTCAACTCCCACGTAAGTAATCATGTGCCAAGCAGGTATTACAAAAGAAGAAGATTCTCCCATGTTTGTTCCTTCTCCATCTTTTCTGTTAGCCATACTAATCGTATTTAGAGAACTATTATACATCTTTATTTCAATTCCATCATCTGGTCTAGTTAAAGCATCCCCACCTATATTTATTAATCTACTCCAAATATAAGACTGGGAATCAGGGAACCAAGCCCATAGATTTATGGTTACCATTTTTGGACTTGAATTGAATGTTGGTATTTCCACATAATTATTGATCCCATTAAATTCCAAAGCTTGGTTACCTGTTCCAGGAACGCCACTTACAATGGTTGGAATTCCATTAATATCTCCATGGTTGCCATAACCAGAAATATCCATAACCTTGTCATCAACAATCTTATTTAATGGCCAATATCCAACTAAATGAGCACCCATTAATCTATGCTGTCCTGCTGCCCATTGTAATGTATTAGCTATCCTTGCGTTCTCTCTAACATCAGAGAATCTGGCGATAACCAAAGATGATAGAATGCCAATGATAGCAATAACTACCAATAATTCAATCAATGTAAATGACTTCTTATTCATACGCTAAATACTTGTCTTTGGTTTCGACATAGATTCGACTTACTTCTTCGGCGGTGAGGGCAGTATTATATATACGGACATCATCAATTAATCCCTTATAATATAAACTTCCATATGTACCTATAGTTAACTGTTGATATGTAATTATTTCACCTGAAATTGTATCTAAATTTATTCCATCACCAAAAACATTATAATTAGTATTATCACGTGTAACTACAAGATGATGCCATTGATTGTCATTTGCTTCTATAGAAGAAAAAGATATTTCTGTATTTATACCTCCAGAATCATTAAGTATTGGCATATCATTATGGCTAACATGAAGCCATATTTGTAAACCATCTAAATTAATTATTCTTCTTGATTGACTAAGTTGACCATTGGCTTTTATCCATAAAGACATCGTTAGATCGTTATCTAACAATGGATTTAAATTAATATTATTTACATAATCATTTATTCCATCAAAA
>CAYYPY010000077.1:0-3286 GCA_964473685.1 uncultured Candidatus Saccharibacteria bacterium | reverse complement strand
AACTGTTTACCAATTTTATTATCTTTTATGTACCTGATCCCTTGTTCCAAATTAGTAGCAAACATACATTCCTTGACAGCCAATCCTACACTCTCAATTAGATTAATAGGCACAGAATTACCTATTTGTTTATATAATTCCGTCTTAGAACTAATCTTCTTATAATCTTCCGGGAAACCCATTAACCTGAAACACTCCGTCATCGTCAGTTTCCTTACAGAGTCTCCGTTATAAATCCAAAATCTACCAGACGTTTCCTGAGAGGGTATAGTAGGGTGTGTGCCATCAATATGATATATCCGATTGGGCTGTTTGTGAACCCTAGAAAGATGTGTTGTGTTTTTTCTGACACCATTTTGTCTGATTTTTTTATTTCTATACCCACAAAAGATTAGTCCACTACTTTGTTTTCTCCACATTTTTTCTTCTAATATGGTATATTCATCAGGTTCTAAGTATTCATACTCTTCACTATCTTCCTCTAATATATCTCTTATTAAAACTGCTTTATCTGAAGATTTTACCTTTGCAAAATCAAATTTCCAATCTCTTGAGGCAATAATAATTAATCTTTCACGATTCTGAGGAAGAGCAAAATCTTTTGCATTCAAAACTTTCCAACTTACATAGTATCCTTCTTCTTCAAGTGATCTTAAAATTGTTTGCAGGGTCCTTTTCTTGTCATGATAGATCATGTGTTTTACATTCTCCAAGAAGACAACATCTGGTTTCTTTTCCTGGATTACACGCATAATATAAAAGAACAAAGTCCCCCTAGTGTCCTCAAAACCTTTCTTTTTACCACTAATAGAAAAAGGCTGGCAAGGAAAACCTGCAGCCAGTATATTATGATCCGGGATAGATGCAGGGTCTATTTCTTTTATATCTCCTTTAGGGGTTTCTCCAAAATTCTCTTTATATGTCTTTTGACAATGCTTCTCAATTTCACTGGAGAAGACACAGTTCCCACCTATATCCTCTAAAGCAATACGAATACCCCCTATCCCCGCAAATAGGTCAATAAATGTAAAATCTTTCATATTCAATATGATACCACACATATATTATTCTTAGTAAGCAAAAGATTGGGAATAGTTCTCTTATCTATTATTTTCTACACTTTTATCCTTTCTGACTTCTTCGTTGATCTTTGTTGAGTTTAAGGATCTTACAAGATTTAAAATTGGATCGTTATTAAATTTGACTATAGATTCTTGGACCTCTCTTATAGGAGACGCTATGTCCTCCATAGCTCCCTTATAAGCTTCCACATAACCTGAAAAACCGAAATCTGTAGGAATAGGAATATAACTAATATACTGACTAACCAAGTTCTCATCTATTCTCGCTTCATTTAGCCTTTTAGTGTCAACCTTACCTTTTAGGGATTCTAAGAAATCTATAATTCTAGGATATAATCTGATATCTGATTCTACCTTCTCTTTCCATTCTCTTTGTAAAAAATCCCTCATCGTTATTTCTCCTTTCCAATTTTCTACTTTAAAATCGGTATCACCACATACAAATTCGAGGTCATCTTGCATCTCTGCAAGAAGAATCTCCCAATTGATTGCATCCCCAAGAGATCCTTTGTTCGTTTTAGGAGGGTTACCAAGTAATTTACGAATGTCGGCAGCACTAATTATATTTCTAGTTACAGGATAAAAAATGGATTTCTTAAAAAGTCTTTCAATTAACTTATCGACCTTTCCATTCGGAGCAATATTTTTTTCAATTATATTAAAGTTTTCTTCAACCTTTACCTGAACCTCTTTTGTATATTTTAATTTCAAGTCTTTTAGTTCATTTTCTATCCCTTTTAAGTCTTTTTCATTACTAATACTTACCTTTAAACTTTTCTTACATGAATTGAGTTTTTTTTTCATCAGAACTGCAAAATCTTCTTTATTCCTATAGAACTCGTCTTTTACTTGTTGAGTTAGGATTAGCTCAACAGAGCCATCCTCAACAAGAGAAAGAAGTTTCTCCAAAGGATAGGTGTTAGTAATAAATGCTCGGTAGTATCTGAGATATTCACTTGTGTCAATAAATACTTTCATACTTTCGTTATTTTTAATTCTTTTACTCACTAATTTTTAACCGATTATACAGTAAATAGTTATATATGTAATTATTTAATTAAAGAACCACAGGTTGATTAGTTAATATAATAAGTCCCAAAGGATACCGAGGAGACAGAACTAAGTCTATCACCTATGTAATGGTAATACAGACTAATATTATTGGTATTGTTTACTGAAGAACCTAATTTGTCTCCAATAAAATTGTAAAATGTATATCCGAGACCAATCGTATTAGCACTACTTATTTTTTCTCCAATGAAACTATAATAAGTGTTTTCATAAGCATAATTATTTATAGAGGAAACCTTGTCTCCTATGAAATTAACATAGTAGTTACCATATTTTGTACTCCTAGCAGATCCGAGTCTATCACCTATGTAACTAAAATAGATACCATCATTAGCCGCGTAATTACTCATAGATAGCGGCCTATATCCATACAGCCCATTCTCAAAGGCAATTGCTCCTAAAACACCAACAATAAATGCTCTTTCTTTTTTTTCCTGCTCTATATTTTGATCTTCCTTCGGGGGTTCCACAGGAGGAGGAGATGGAGCTGCAGGAGGTAAAGGAGTTGGTTCTATAGTCTCTGAGACTGTTGCAGAAGAATAACATTTGTCAAGAAACCCCGTTATACCACAGCTATTTAAACTTTTCCCCCATTCTGCTGCCTTGTTCCCGTCACCTTCTTTAATCCAATAACAAAAATTTTCAAGATAGTAATCGATATTGCTTTGCGTACATGACGTGTTTTTTGTCGCCGTTGTTCCACTGGATGATTTCTCTTTTTCTTCTAAAGGGTCAGATTCTGTATCCTCTTCCATTTCAATTAGCTCCTCTTCCTCAGATATCTCATCGATATCTACAACTTCCTTTGAAACTTCTTCTACTTGAGCAAGGTCCCGCTGTTCTCTTCCTAGAATATTGTCACCCAGTTGAGAGAATAAGGGGACTTTTAGAGGCCCAAACAGCAGAAATATAATTAGAAGAAGAAAGATAATACAGATAGAATAGATGATCTTAACTCTTTTCTTTTTCTTTTCAAATTTTTGTATAACTTCAGAGAGGGGAAGTCTATCCTTAGCTATCTTCTTAGGATTTTTTTTAGTTTTCACTTTCTCTATTATATTAGAATAGAAATAACTTCTCAATTTTATTTTTTAAGTAATTAACAAATTTCAAATTTTTATCCACCCAAAGAG
>CAYYPY010000076.1:0-3294 GCA_964473685.1 uncultured Candidatus Saccharibacteria bacterium | reverse complement strand
AGAATATTGATCATTTTCTTTTTTTCTTATAAGGCGACTGGGATTATTAGGCCAAGGTTCAGTAAAAGGGTTTTCTGATTCTCCCCAAGCTACAGCATCAACGATATTTCCTTCAACATCTATTAAAGCAATACTATTATTATTAGCTAAACTTGTTTTACTGTTGAGATCAGCTTCTATCGGAAAGTCACTATGAGACCAAACGATATATTCTTTTATTGGAGTTTCTGGAAAAACACGAATAGATTGTTCACTACCAGTAGATGTTCTTTTTTTAAGACGCCAACCAGTTAAATCTTTTAGTGTTGGATTGTAAATAACAATAAAATCATTGTTAGCTTCTTCTCCACGAATCTGTACTTCAGTTATTATTTGAGCCCAAGAAATCAGAGGGATGAAAAATAAGATAATAATTATTTTAACCATTTTTTCATATAATTAATAGCTTTTTTAGTTACTACTCTTCCACGAGGAGTGCGCTCTATCAACCCAGTTTGTAGCAAATATGGTTCTGATATTTCTTTTATAGTTTGAGCATCCTCTAAAGAAGAAGAGGATAGAGCTTGCAATCCAGCTGGTCCTCCATTAAATTTTTCTATTAAAGAACGTAAAATGGATCGGTCACTCTCTTCTAGTCCCATTTCATCTACTCCTAAAAAATCCAAAGCTTGTTGAGCGGTTTTCAAAGTAATCTTTTTCTGGTTCTCCATCTCACTAAAATCACGAACTCTTTTCAGCAAACGATTAGCAATACGAGGGGTTAAGCGAGAACGATTAGCAATTTCTTTGATAGCTGATGATTCAATATTAATACTTAACTTTTGTGATGATAAAGATATAATTTTACCTATTTCCTCTAATGAATAAAAGTTTAAAGGAAAAGAAGCACCAAAGCGGTTACGAAGAGGAGAAGATATCATAGCTGGTTTAGTAGTGGCGGCTACTAATGTAAAACGAGGGAGAGCTAAATCTATTGTTCTAGCCATTGGTCCTCTTCCAATAACCAAATGAAGATGAAAGTCTTCTAAAGCGGGATAAAGAATTTCTTCACAAGTTCGGTGAAGGCGATGGATTTCATCTATAAAAAGGATATTACCTTCTTTCAGGTTAGTTAAAATAGCTGCCAAATCTCCAGCTTTCTCAATAGCTGGACCAGAAGTGGTTATTAATTCGGCCTTCATCTCTTTAGCCATTAAAAGAGCTAAAGATGTTTTGCCTAAACCAGAGTGTCCGTAGAAAAGAATATGTTCACAACAAGGTTCACCTCTTTTACTAGAAGCACCAATAATAACTTTAAGGTTTTTCTTTATCTGATCTTGCCCAACATATTCTGACCATGTTTTAGGACGAAGAGCAGCATCCAGTTCTTCAGGGCTTGACAAATTTTTCATTTTGTTTATAATCATACACAGATAGGGCCCTAGTACTGGGGATCTCTTGGATTTTTCTTTAGTTTCGGATGGTTTGGTCTCTTGGCGAAACCTCTCCTCGGGATAAATCTAAACTTTGAGTTCCAACTACCTTAGTCAGGATCCCCAGTTCTGTGTCCTATCCAGCCACTCTCCGAATCTCTTCGAGGGTGGTTTTCTTTTCTAAGACTTTGATAAGACCATCTATTTTTAAAGTAATCATACCACGACGGATAGCTTCGGCTTTTAATTCTGATATTGATGGTGTTTTTAAAATAAATCTTTCCATTTCTTCGTCTATTTTAAAAACTTCAAAAATACCTAGTCGCCCTTTATAACCAGTGTTATTACATTTTTCACAACCTACCGCTCTCATAATCTTACTGTCACGATTATAATCAATAAGATCTTTTGGTATTTCACTTATCTCATTCCATTCTTCGGGGGTAATGCTATCTTCTCTACCACAATGTGGACAAACTAAACGAATTAAACGTTGAGCTATAGCCATATTCAAAGCTGGAGCTACATTAACTGCTTTTTCACCTAAGGCTAAAAAGCGAGCTATAGTTCCAGCGGCATCATTAGTGTGCATAGTGGAAAGAACAAGGTGTCCAGTAAGAGCAGCCTGTAAACCAATTTGAGCTGTTTCTAAATCTCGAATCTCACCAACTAGAATAACATCAGGATCTTGACGAACAATAGCTCTTAAACCACTAGCAAAAGTATAGTTACGATTTACTTCAGTTTGAGATATACCATTAAGATGGTATTCAATTGGATCTTCAATAGTAATAATTTTTGTTTCTGGTTTGACCATGCTTTTCAAAAAAGCATACAAGGTAGTTGTTTTACCAGAACCAGTAGGTCCAGTAACAATAACCATTCCATTAGGTCTATTAATTTCTTGAGTAAATATATTATATAAATCAGATCTTAAACCAAGATCATCTAAACTAATCAAGCTTTGTGGATTCAATAAACGAAGAACAGATGATTCTCCATGTTGTGAAGGGATTATAGAAGAACGGACTTCTATCTCTACAGAAGGAGTAATAATAGAAAAACGGCCATCTTGAGCTTGTTTCTGAATATTTAGTTTCATATTAGAAAGAAGCTTGAGACGAGATAATATTGATTTGAAATTTTCTGAAGATAGCTCTACTATGTTTTGTAGCATACCATCTATTCTAGCGCGGAAAAGAGCTCCTTCTTCTAATGGCTCAATATGAAGGTCGGAAGCATTCAAAGTAACAGCACCAGCTAGTATTGTTTCTAAAGCTGAAGATACATTACGAGAGAGATTGTCTTGGCAAAGTTGTTTAAATTCGCTAACATTAGTTACAGCGACTTCAGCCACTTTTATTTCTCCTCTAATCTTCTGACGATCGTTACTCATTATATTAATTCTAGTAGAAAAAACAGAACTGGTCAAATGAAAACACAATCAACTCAACAAACACAAAAACAAGGGGAAGCTTTAGCTAAAAGAGTTATTCTAGGCCAAGCTCCTCGTATAATTGCTTTACAAGGAGATTTAGGTGGAGGAAAAACTACTTTTACTCAAGGATTAGCCAAAGGATTAGGTGTAAAAGACAAAGTTCTTTCTCCTACTTTTCCTATTATTAGAAAATATTCAGGAAAAAGAGAATTAATTCATATTGATTGTTATCGTATTGAATCAAAAGATTTATTATCTCTTGGTTGGAAGGAGATGCTTGAATCTAAAGCAGTTATTGTTATTGAATGGGCGGAAAAGATAAAAGAGATTTTACCAGTTGAAACTTTATGGATTCACTTTAGATTTTTAAATGAAAAAGAAAGAGCTCTTGAAGAACAACAATAATTCTGCTATATTAAACAACACTGGGCCCATGGTATAGCG
>CAYYPY010000075.1:0-2400 GCA_964473685.1 uncultured Candidatus Saccharibacteria bacterium | reverse complement strand
CACTCTCCAGCTTCATTAGTGGTTCCTGTTTTTCCGATTAATCCATTGGTAATAAGAAGATTAGTATTGATAGCTGGCCAACAAACTCCGGCTGTAGAGCAAGGAGTATAGGTTTCTTCTTTCATTATTTCCAGAAGTTCTGGGTAATTTTCAATTAAATAACTAGCAATAGTAACTAATTCACGAGGTGTAGAATGATTGTTAAGTAGTCCACTAGAATCAACAAAAGCAGTATTTTCTAATCCTATTTCTTGAGCCTTTTTATTCATTTCTTGTATATCAGAAACAAGATTTTCGGCAGCAACATTACTAGATCCAATTAGTAAAGCTCTCAGAAGAGAACCGACGGTATAGGTTTGTCCACCCATAATCATAGAATCTGTTTTCCAAATATCAGTTTCTATTTCATGATTAAGATCATATTTATCTATAGTTACCATAGCTGTAACTAGTTTGGTGATGGAAGCAATAGCATATTTATCTGTTCCGCCATTTTCCCAGAGAATTTTAGTTTCTGGAGATAAGTAAGCTATTATAGCTCCTTGAGCATCAATTTTTGGAGCTGGAACATTCCATTTTCTTATCGGTAAATGTTGTTCTGGCCAAATTTCTTTTTCTGGTTGAGTTGGTTGAGGCCAAAAGATGAAAAGAAGAAGGAGAGCTAGTGAGACAATCCATCCTGCAAATTTAAAAACCCAATTCATTTAATTGTTCTTTATCTATCTCCGAAGGAGTTTGTATCATTAGGTCACGACCATCACCTGTTTTTGGAAAAGCCATTACTTCACGGATATTACTTTCTCCTAAAACCAAAGAAACGAATCGGTCCCAGCCAACAGCAATACCACCGTGAGGAGGAATTCCATAATCAAAAGCTTCGAGCAGATGATTAAACTTATCTTTAATTTCTTTTTCACTATAACCCAGTATCTTGAATGAATTAATTAAGTCTTCTGATCGATAGAAACGTAAACTTCCACCAGCAATTTCATCACCATTAAGTACTAAATCGTATTGCCAAGATAATCCATTTGGATTTTTGGTAAAATCTTTTTCTTGAGATCTGGTGAAAGGATGATGGACAGAATCCCATTTGCCATCTTTCTTTTCAAAAAGAGGAAAATCAATAACAAACAAGAAAGCTAGTTCATTTTCATTTTTACGAATATCAGGTCTATCATTACCATATTTTTCCATAGCTTCTTGATAAGTCATACGAGGAAAAGGAGTAGTGATTTTTTTATCAGGAAAAAATTGTTTCACTAAACTAGTAAACATCTTTTCTATGAAATTCAAAACATCTTCTCTTTCCACAAAAGCCATTTCAATGTCTAACTGAACAAATTCAGCTTGACGGTTAGCTCTAGTATCTTCATCTCGAAAACAACGAGCAAATTGAAAATATTTTTCTACTCCCCCACTTATCAATAGTTGCTTATACTGTTGTGGGCTTTGTGGTAAAGCGTAGAATAAACCTTTTTCTCGGCGAGAAGGAACCAAGAAATCACGAGCACCTTCCGGAGTGGATTTAGAAAGATAAGGAGTTTCTACTTCAATAAAGTTTTCTTGAGCTAAAAAGTTACGACAGAATTGACTCATTAAAAATCTTTGTTTCAAATTGTTCTGCATTCTTTCTCGTCGTAAATCAATATAACGATATTTCAAACGAATTTCTTCGTTGATATCACGTCCATCACTATCTATATCAAAAGGAGAAACTTTAGATTCGGAAAGAACATTTATTTCTTTAGCTTCAATTTCAATTGTTCCTGTTTCTAAATCAGGATTAATCATTCTTTCAGGTCTTTGTTTTACTTCTCCAATAATCTCTACTACGGATTCTGTTTTTAAGTCAAAACAACCAACAACTTGGACTATTCCTGATTGGTCACGTAAATCAATAAATGATATTTTACCATGTGATCGGACTGATTTAACCCAGCCACATAAACGAACAGTTTCTCCGACACAGGAAACTGTCTCTTTGATTAGAGTTCTTTTCATAACAAGGATTATAGCAGAAAAAGACGAGTAGTCAAAGGTACTTGATTATTCTATCCAACATTTGCTGAGGGGTAAAGCTAGTTTTAATGAAATATTCACGAGCTCCCAAAGAAAATGCTTTCTTTTTTGTTTCTGGATCATCGTAGTTTGAAAAAACTACTACAGGAATTTTTCTTAATTCTTCGTCTTTTTGAGCCATAGCTAGGAAGTATATTCCATTTTGACGTGGCAAAAGCATATCCAATAGAACAAGATTAGGTTTTGTTTCACGAGCTTGACTAATGCCCTCTTCTGCACTGTAAGCGATATATGATTCAAAACCAGATCTATCAATCTTGTCTCTATAAAGATCTGCTAAAAGACGTTCATCTTCAACGATTAATATTTTCTTTTTTT
>CAYYPY010000074.1:0-1762 GCA_964473685.1 uncultured Candidatus Saccharibacteria bacterium | reverse complement strand
TTAGCCCGTTGAAATTCACTTTTCTTCTGAGCTTGTTGGCAATATTCTTTTACTTTCTCATCTTTAGATTCTTTTACTAAAGGATGTTCAGGAGATAGTACTAAAGCTTGAACACCAAAAATAGTATCAGGACGAGTGGTAAAAACACTTACTTTCTCTTCACCAACCATAAAATCAACTTCAGCTCCTTCGCTACGACCAATCCATTCTTTCTGTTGGATTTTAACTCTATCTGGAAAATCAATTCCATCTAAATCACTAATCAATCTATCGGCATATTTAGTTATCCTGATTAACCATTGGGATAGCTCTTTCTTCTCTGTCTCTGCTCCACAACGCTCACAATGTCCACCAACAGCTTCTTCATTAGCCAAACCAATCTTGCAAGAAGGACACCAATTAACTGGGATAGAATCACGATAAGCTAAGCCATGTTTGTATAGTTGTAAGAAAATCCATTGAGTCCATTTATAGTAACTAGGATCAGTAGTATTAATTTCTCTACTCCAATCAAAAGAAATACCAATTCTTTGCGTTTGTTGTTTAAAGTTAGCTATATTCTCAGCTGTAGAAACACTAGGATGAATGCCATGTTTAATAGCATAGTTTTCAGCTGGTAAACCAAAAGCATCCCAACCCATAGGGAAAAGAACATTAAAACCCTGCATTCTTTTATGTCTGACTAAAGCATCTAAAGCAACATAGGAACGACAATGGCCTACATGCAAACCAGCTCCTGAGGGATAAGGAAACTCTAGTAAGAAATAATATGATGGTTTTTTAGAAAAATCCTCAGCTGTAAACTCAGGAATATCTATCTTTTTCTTGTAATCATACTTCATAATTACAAATTATACCTTAATTCCAAACAACCGACAAGCATTAGCAGTAAAATCTACATCACTACGCATTCCTTTAATCTTTTCTTCTACTTGACGAACAAACAAAGGTGTATTTCTCTCTTTGTCAGGATGAAGAAAAGGACAATCTGTTTCGGCTAAGATTCTGTCAGCTGGCATATATTTAATAATATCCTCCATATTGTCTTTGAAGATAAGACCATTAAATCCTAAATACAGACCCATATCTAAATATTGTTTAGTTTGTTCCATATCTCCGGTATAGCAATGAACCACTCCCCTTACATTATAATCACTTAAAACCTTAATCATTTCATTATGAGCATAACGACAATGAAGAATTAAAGGTAAATCTAAAGAAATAGCTAATTCTATCTGATCACGAAAACATTTCTCTTGTTTTTCTTTAAAAGCAATCTTTCTAGCTGTTGTCTTTGGCTTATGCAAGTAATCTAAACCTACTTCACCAATAGCAACAACATTTTCATTAACTAAATCCTTAGTTATCTTCTCATCTTTATCAGCATGAACAGGATGTAAACCAACGGCTGCCCAAACACCTGGTCGAGCTAATTCTACTGCTCTTTTACTTGTGGAAATACAAGAACCAACATTAATCATATTAATGTTGTTTTCTAAACATTCTTTAATAACATCTTCAACATCATCCTGAAAGGCCTTAAAGTTGAGATGAGCATGGGTATCTATATGCATACTTCTTTTCTAACCCCTTTTCTCTTCTTTGTAAATAAAGCAAGAGCTAAATTAAGTATTACCAATTTTTATCATCTTGAATTAAAACACAATTGAAATAATTTTAATTATGATAATATATTATTATTTATTTTCAACCAGATCTTTATCTTTATTCCCAATTTCACCTATTTCTTTAGCTATGATAA
>CAYYPY010000073.1:0-4056 GCA_964473685.1 uncultured Candidatus Saccharibacteria bacterium | reverse complement strand
TGACGTCCAGTAGTGAAACGAGCAATAACTAAAAAAGATAGTATGCCAATAATGGCAATAACTATTAAGAGTTCAATTAGAGTGAAAGACTTCTTCATTGAATTAGTTTATCAACAATTAAAAGAAAAAGCAATGTTGCTATAATCTACAAACATTCTGTGGAAGAAAGATACTCTTTAATTTGTTTCTTAAACTTCCGTTTTTTAGGAAGTTCAAGTAACATATTAGCATTTAGAGATAAAAAAGTAAGGTAGTTATGCACTATTTTAAATACTCCTGCTCTCTCTTTAATTTGAAACTAAGTTATCTAACCTATCGGATTAAGATAGAGAAAAGAAGAGAATTAATTCTTCTCTTCTAGTTCAATCTTAAGAACCATCTCCTCTTCTCCTCTGATAACTCTTAAAGCAACAATATCACCTAAATTAAACTTTTGGATCATATTAGCTAAAGGATTCTTTTCTGTTACTTCTTCGTTATTAACAGCAGTGATAATATCAAACTCCTTTAATCCAGCTTTGTCAGCTGCTGATTTAGAAATAATAGCTTCTTCACCTAAACGTTCACGAATAATGAGAGCTCCTTGAGAAACAGGAAGACGATTCTGTTCAGACATTTCTTTACTTAAGGTGATATAGCGAATACCAAGAAAAGGTCTTTTTACTTTTCCATATTTTTGTACTTCTTCTAAATCTCTTTTAGCGTAGTTGATAGGAATAGCAAAACCAAGATTCTGGGAGCCAGCCACAACAGCTGTATTAATACCAATAATTTCACCTTTCATATTAATCAGTGGCCCACCAGAGTTCCCAGGATTAATAGCTGCATCAGTTTGAATTAGTCCTTTTAGACGAGCTGTTTCTTTAGCCATACTGTTATAGGCAGTAATAAAACGAGAAAGGCCTGATATAATACCAGCCGAAACAGTGTCATGAAATTCACCTAAAGGATTGCCAACAGCTATAACCCATTCACCAAGTTTGATATTATCTGAGTCACCTAAAGGAAGATATGGTAAACAACCAACCTTGTCTTGAATTTTTAAAATAGCAATATCATTGATAGGATCACGCGACATTATCTGAGTTTCATAACGTTGTGTTGGTTCAACTACTACTGAATAACAAGCTTCTTCGTCAGCCACTACATGATTGGAAGTAATAATATATCCATCAGAGGAAACAATAACTCCTGAACCTCCGCCAATTTTAGTTTTTTCTTTACCTCCATCACCAAACTTAGGAATAGCAAAATTATTATCATTGAGAGGTGAGGAATAAAAACCTTCTATTTTAGGAAGATCTTTAGAAGCAATAATAGTGATTACTGCTGGGCAAACTTTATCTACAATTTTTGTTATATCCTTCATACTTTCTTTATAGCAGAAAAACAGGTTGTCAGTAAAGTAAAAAAAAGATATAGTGCTTTTACTGCCCCCGTAGTTCAATGGACAGAACAAGGGACTCCTAAGCCCTAGATATAGGTTCGACTCCTGTCGGGGGCACCAAAAACAATACTCTCGAGGGAGAGCGTCGCACCTGCAACATGGAATAATCCCAGAAATTACTTTTACACAAGTTATTTTATGTCGTACAGAAGAAATGTACGGCTAATCCTCTTCAGATTTTTGAAAGAGATTTGTAAGAATTTATTTCAATAAAAATTGTTGCCATATAACTATCCAAAATAGTAAAAAAATGATAAGATATACAAGTATGATAAGATTCCAAAAACCAAAATCACACATTTGTTCAATTGCTCGCGGTCTTCTTATACACGGAGAAGAAATTATACTGTGCCAAGTAAAAGATGCTAAGTGGTTTTTTCTTCCCGGGGGGCACATTGAGGATGGTGAGTCAGCAAAAACAGCACTTTTGAGAGAATTGCATGAAGAAATCGGTATTAATAATTATAAAATTAATTCCTTTATTGGTGTATGTGAAAATATTTTTTCATTGGAAAAAGATGTTTTACAACACGAAATAAATATTATATTTAAAGTTGATGTCCCTAATAAGCTAAAAGTTAATACCAAAGAAGATCACATCAAATTTGTAAGTATTGCTAAAAATAATTTAAAAGATTATGAAATCCTGCCCCTCAAACTTAAAGATGGTCTCATTGAATGGTTAGAAAATGAGAAACCATTTTTGAAGGAAGTTTAAATATACTATATTTATTTGTTTTAAAGGTATCGCCGGTAGTGGAAAAATTTCGTACCAAGATTGATGTTTCTGCACACTATTCCCTTTATTAATAATTTATGGTATAACAAAATATCTCCAGGAAAGGAGGTGACTAAATGTTAATTAAGAGAAAAGACTCTGATTGCTATTTAGTCACGGGTGGCTGTTCTTTGAAACAGGCTATCCGAGAAGCCTTAACAATGGCGATAATAAACGAAAGAAAAATAGCTTGTATTATTAGATACAAGGGAAAACAATTTTTCTTTTTTGTCAAACCATACGAAGACACAGATGTAGCTTACCAGCGCATCTATCAAGAATATCAAAAACAACCCTGAGATCGCCAAAGAGCCCTAAACAACAAAAAATGGGGCTCTTTTTCTTTACCCCTTGCTTTTTTCTGAATTTTAAGTATAATGGCGTTTATGCTAACGCAAAAAGACAAAGAAAAGATTATCGAGAAATTTAAAACTCATGAAGGAGACACTGGTTCTCCATCTGTTCAGATTGCCATTCTTTCTGAAGAGATTAAGAGGTTACTCGGTCATCTAAAAAAATATCCCAAGGATCTTCATTCTAAGAAGGGTCTTTTAAAGATGGTAGTTAAAAGAAAAAAACTTCTATCTTATCTTAAGAAAGAAAATGAAGAACTACATGCCGAAGTATTGAAGAAAGTTGGTTTGAAGAGATGAGCATTGAACACATTGGTCAGAGAGTTGCTATATTAATGGATGTACAAAATCTCTACCACTCTGCTAAGCATCTTTATCGTAGTCGAATAAATTTTCAGGAAATAATCAAGACGGCTGTTGGCTCGCGGACATTAATCCGCGCTTTTGCCTATGTAATTCGTACCAAGACTGGTGAAGAAAAGTCATTTTTTGATGCTTTAGATAAATTAGGGATAGAAATGAGAGTTAAAGATTTACAAGAATTTCCTGGTGGAATGAAAAAAGGTGACTGGGATGTGGGAATAGCTATTGATGCTGTTCGTATTGAACCAACTGTTGATGTGGTTGTTTTAGTTTCTGGAGATGGTGATTTTGTTCCTTTGATTGAATATTTAAGAAACCGAGGAAAGAGAATAGAAGTTATTTCTTTTGGTAGATCATCTTCTGCTCGACTCAAAGAACAGACTGATCTTTTTATTGATCTTGATAATCAAACAAAAAAACATTTAATAAGAATAAGAAAGAAAAAGCATGAGTAAAAACATAATTGAAGTAGCTAAAAGAAATCTTAGTGTTCAAACAGATGGACCAGCTGAACAAGCTAACCAAAGTGTAATTGTTCGTTATGGTGATACAATTGTAATGACTAATACCACTATGGGTTCTCCACGTGAAGGAATTGATTTTTTCCCTTTGTCAGTGGATTATGAAGAAAAATTCTATGCTGCTGGTAAAATTCGTGGTTCTCGTTTTATGCGTCGTGAAGGAAGACCTTCAGATGTCTCTATACTAACATCAAGAATAATTGATCGTTGTTTGAGACCTCTTTTTAATAAAGGAATAAAAAACGAAGTACAAATTGTAGCAACCTGTTTGTCATGGGATACTGAAAACGATCCTGACATAATTGGTATTAACTCTGCTTCAATAGCTCTAGCTTTATCTGATATACCTTGGAACGGACCTTTAGCCGCAGTTAGAGTTGCTAAAGTAAAAGATCAATTTATCGTTAATCCAACTCATTCTGAAAGAGAAGAAGAAGATATGGAAATCCTCTTCTGTGCTTTAATGTCTGACGAAAAGGAATTATTGATTAATATGATTGAAGCCGAAGGTGATCAAGCCACTGAACAAGATATAATGTTGGCTTGGAAAACTGCTGAAAAGCCATTAACTGATCTTTGTAATTTCTTCCAAGA
>CAYYPY010000072.1:0-12644 GCA_964473685.1 uncultured Candidatus Saccharibacteria bacterium | reverse complement strand
GCGGGTTCGATTCCCGCTACTCGCTCCCTTTAATCCACTCTTTTATCTCCTTGACTTCTGCTATTTGACCAGCACAAACAACTCTATCGTTTATCATTAAAACAGGGATAGATACTGCTCCCATAGCTACAATTTCATCTACATTGTCTATTCTTTCTATTTCAATATCAATACCTAAATCACTCACTGCTTGTTGAGTATTTTTTTCTAATAACTGACAGCGAGCACAATTTGGTCCAAGAATTCTTATTTTACTTGGCATACTCTATTACCCTACTTTCGCGGATAACATTGACCTTTATCTCACCAGGATATCGTAGCTCTTCTTCAATACGACGAGCAATATCCCGAGCCAGTTTACGAGCTTCTAGGTCATTAACTTCTCCCGGACGGACAAAAACTCTAATCTCTCGTCCAGCTTGAATAGCATAAGTACGTTCAATACCAGGAAAAGAATTGGCAACTGCTTCTAGTTCTTCTAAACGACGAAGATAGTTTTCTAAAGTATCTTTTCTGGCACCAGGACGGCCAGCAGAAATAGCATCAGCTGTTTGAATTAAAACTGCTTCTATACTTTCGTAGGGGTAGTCTTCATGGTGTGATTTCATAGCTGAAATAACCTCAGGTTCAATCTGAAATTTCTCTAGAACTTCCATACCAATATCAACGTGTGATCCTTCAACTTGATGGTCTAAAGCTTTACCAATATCATGCAATAATCCAGCTTTACGTGCTACTGGAACTTTAGCTCCAATTTCACTGGCTAAAGCTGCTGCTAAATAGCTAACTTCAATAGAATGCTGTAAAACATTCTGGCCATAACTAGAACGGAATTTTAGACGACCTAAAATCTGAACTAACTTTGGATCTAAACCAACAACTCTGGTTTCATAAACAGCTTGTTCTCCAGCTTTTTTAACTTGATTAACAATTTCTGTTTCCGCTCGGGCTACCATATCTTCAATACGAGCTGGTTGAATGCGACCATCTTTAGTTAGTTTCTCAATAGCAGTTTTGGCAATCTGACGACGAATAGGATCAAAACCAGAGATAATAACTGTTTCTGGTGTATCATCAACAATAATTTCTACACCTGTTAGTTTCTCTAAAGTTTTAATATTCCTACCCTCTTTACCAATAATACGTCCTTTGATTTCATCACTAGGTAAAGCAACACTAGTGGTTGTAATGTCTTGTACTTGAGAAGCGGCATAGCGCTGAATAGTAGTAGCTAAAATTTCTTTAGCTCTGGTTTCAAAGCGATCCTCTCCTTCATTATCTAATTTACGGATACGATCCATAATCTCATCAGATCGTTCCTTTTCTAAGCGAATAAATATTTCTTCTTTAGCTTTTTCTGGAGTATAACCAGATATCTCTTCTAATCTCTTCTGATTTTCTTCGTGTAGTTTGTTGATATTCTCTTTAATCTCTCGGAGACGATCAACTTTTTGACGAAAATCTTCTTCACGAACTTCTTGTGAAGCTACTTTTTGATCAAGAGTATTTTCTCTTTTAAGAAGAATTTGTTCTCTTTTTAATATCTCGTGATTACGAGCATTATTATCATTCTTAGCTTTCTCAATTATTTGATTAGCTTTTTCTCGGGCTTGACTAACTAAGTTCTCTGTATCTTGTTTAACTTTCTCTATTCTTTTTTCAATTTTTGCTTCTATTGTTTGATAATTTTTGCGAGCAATTGATTGACGAGTAAGATAACCAAGCAAAGAACCCAACAGCAAAGATCCCACTCCTACAATAACTAAAATTAAGGGGTTCATAAGTTTTGATATAATCTAACATATTACCCCTTAACATTAGCACTTTTCTATAGAAAGGTAAAGTTTAGTACGGAGATACTTCACGCCATGTTGGCTGTGGTAACGCAGGATTGACAGGAAAGACAAGTGTTCCCCATTTCATATTGATTGGAACACCAGTACTACAATCATAAGTTCTACAACGAGCTTCCGTTAGATTGAAATCTGTATCTAATACAACAATACTTTGTGTGAAACAATATTGTTCAGTTTCATCAGTAACTGGATTGTATAATGTATAACTACATATTTCTTCTGCGGGATCACTAGGATTTAGATAGCATATGTTTTCTCCCACATACCCATCAAACAACCAACAGTAATGATCGGGAGTTTCAGGATTGTCTACATCAAAAAATATTTCTGAATCTTCAGCATCAAAAGTAACTGTTTCTCCTGGTATAGGATGAGTTGGAAGCCAATCAAACACAGTATATGGCCAAGGATATGGCTCTGTAGTAATAGGATTATTAATATCCACTAACCAATCTGATGGAATACCTTCTGAGTCTTTGACTCTCACTCTCCAATAATAAGGTGTATCATACTGTAATTGTTCTCCTTCTTCAGCAGGATGATTAATATATATAAGAGAGGATCCTTGTTCACCAGGCGACAAAACTTGTGGAATATCAGTACGATCAATAACAACATTATTGTATGCCGAATCAGTAGCTATCTGAAGATCATAAGAAGATGCGGAACTAGTATTACCAGCGTCATAAGTCCAGTAAAAAGTAATAGCTCCTTTTTTACGTAAACCTGTATCATAATTACTAACAGTTTCTGGATTGTTAATTACTGGCTTAGGAGAAAAATCAACTTCTACTTGATAATCAGAAGTTCCACATTCATCTTCATTCAAACAATTAAAACTAATCCAACCGACAACATCACCACCCCATCCCCATCCAGTAATCTCACCTGAAACCAACTCTGTGTCATACATTTTAATCCAACCATCCCAACCATCTCCATAGGAGATAGCTCTCGCCCATCCAGTAATCTCTCCGGTATCAGGATCTAAAGCAACAGAAGAGCTAGGAGATTCTGGGAAACCACTAGCTGGGTCAAAATCAATCCAACCAATCCCCCCATCATCATAATTGTTCCAAGCATAACCTGTTAAGTTATAATCAGTGCCAACATGAACTCCATAATTAACTGAACCTGAATGGTTGGTATTATTCATACTAATCCATCCAAAGTTTTCTGCCCAAGCCCAACCAGTCACATTATGCTCTGAGCCAGCTTCTATTTCTTGACCGATAAAAAGAAACGGAACAAGAAGAATTATTAATATAGTTAAATATTTTTTCATTTCATTGTGAATAACAAGTAGCATAGACATTGCAAGAACCAGGAGGAGACATTCCTCCACATATAGTTGTCCAACCATTAGTATCAGGGAAAGATGCTATCTCAGTATAATCTGATCCCGTTCTAGAGTGTCCACCTCCAACCATATATGTTCCTGAAGGACAGCTAACTGAAACTGGAAAATAATTATTATCTCCACTATCTTGAACAATTGTTACTGATGGTGAAGATGCAGGACCAGCAGAAGTATCAACATATTCTTTAGTAGCTATGTCAGTACTACCAGCTGGATAAGTCCCCGAAATAATTAAGGAAGCATTCAATGTTCCAACAACATCTACAGAATATTGTGGATCATTTGTGTTAATCCCTAACTTAACCTCTTCTGATATATGATCGAAAACAGCACTTGAAGTAGAAGAGAAAGCTCCTAAAGATAAAGCACCGACTTTAGTTTGATCAGTAGAAGTAGCGTTAATTGGTGTAGCTACATTACCACCAGTTGGTGCTTCGGTAGGAGGTAACCAAGCAGCTCCAACAATGGAGGTAGCTAACAAACCTACTATGATTATAGATAAATTTTTCATTGTATACATACGACAGAAGGTGTACATGTTTCAAATGGATCACAAGTAACAGTCCACTCATCAGTTCCTGAAGGATAAGAGAAGGTTGATACTGGTGGAAAACCTGGATCACTAATAGATCCTCCTCCTGTTCTAAATGTTCCCGGAGGACAACTGACACTTCCTCCACCTGGAGTTGGAACTCCTTCTACTATTTGAGTGGTTCCTGTTAATCCCTCTGAAGCACTAACAGTGTCATCAACATACTGTTTATTGGCTGCGTCGGTAGGATTAGATGGTGCATCATTCACAATAACACTAGTAGCATTAACTGTTCCATTAACATCTAAAGCATAACTAGCACTCTCTTTATTAATAGCTACTGAAACAGTGTCTGCTGGATCATAGAATAAACCCTGACCATAAACATGTAAAACACCTTCTATACCTAAACCACCTGATTTAAATTGTGTGGCAGAACTAACATTAATGGCAGCCAAATCGTCACCCCCAGTTGGTGGAGAAGATAATGGACGTGTCCAACTGGCCGTTGCTATCGCTGAAACGACTAATCCAGCTACAACGACAACTAATATATTTTTTATCTTATTCATATTGTTTTTTATTTCTTAATTCTTCTAACTCTTTTTGAAATTGATTGAAATCAACTTTTTCTGGAACACGAGCCATATAAAGTTGTTCTATTTCTTGTTTCTGGGTTTGAAACAATTGTTCTCTTTCTGATAAAGCTTCTGGATTTAAATCATCTATCATAAATAGAGAATAGAAAAAGACAAATCCATAAATGAGAGCAATGCCTCCTAAAATTGTTATTATTTTCTTTTTAGTACTCATATATTTTATTATAGCATAAAAATAAAAGTCAACAAGCTATTCTTTGATAAATGGAGCCACTTCTTTCCATCTTGGCATAAGTGTAATATTAACTGGTATAGTAGTATAACAAGAATAACCACTACTATCAGTTACTTCTAATTTAGTTGTTCCTTTTTTATAAGGATCAAAATAACGAACTGATTCTTTTTCTAAATCAGAGGTTTGAGGATCTACATTATTCGCCCCAAAAGTCCAGTAATAATTAAGTGACCTAGGTATATCATAACTGTCTGAAGCACTACCATCATAATCTATAAAATAATGGATTTCACATTCTTCCCCTCCCTCTTCTTCAGGTTCAGTTCTATCTGCTTTTTCAATGACAGGAAATGGATGAGCATGAGGATTAACTGGCACCGTTATAGAAGGATAGTTGCCATCTTCATCTTTCAACTCCACTCCATACTGATTAGTTACTATTAACTCTAAAGTATTGTTACCACTACCAAAATACAAAATATCACCAGGATTATTTGTAATCTTTAAAGAGGTGGTAGCTTGAATAGTATCTTCTCCAGGTAAAAAAGTAAGATTAATATTGACTGGAAGTGTTTCTTTGGATCCATTTTTGATTATATACGAAGCATCTTTGATCTCTTTTCCATCATCTCCAGCTGGATATGGTAAAACATAATCCCAACTCAATAAAACTTTACTTTCACCAGCTGGTGGATCACAATGCCTAATCTCATCTAAAGCAAAGTTTTCTATTTCAAAAGAATCACGGAAAAAAGTTGTTCTAGTTTGGAATTCTGCTGACATTTCACCTGAATAATCAAGATGAGAGAAATAAACCCAACCAACAACATCGGAACCCCAAGCTTTCCCTCGTATATGATCACCTGACAAATCATCATCTTTTAAATCAACTTCAACCTCACTTAATTTTATCCATCCATCCCATTGATTTGCTTTACTATCATTAACACTAAACATCTCACTCACACAATCTCCATTAACAGTAGCTGAACAAGCTCTAATCCATCCACCAAATTCAAGGTCTTCAATGAAAGCTGATTGTTTAGGTTCCTCAGGATAATCTTCTGATGAATGATGCATTGGTGAATCAAACTTAATCCAACCAATATTATCTGACCAACCCCAACCTTCTAAAGTTCCATCTTGTTCTATATTCACTCCCCAAGATCCTTCGGCAGGAAATTCAATCCAACCAATATTGTCTGACCAAGCCCAACCAAAGAAGTTGTACTCTGACTCATCAGCTTCAATTTGATTAGATAAAAACACAATAGCCCCAACCGTTATCAAAACGGCTAGAGCTATAAGAGAGATGAAAATCTTTTTCATTGTGTTATTCTACCACACTATCCAACATTCCGGCAAGTGGTTGACGATCATTCTCCACATTGTCAAGAACATTATTGAATACTTTATTGTCTGGTTCTATCTCAACTAAACGACGTAAATATATTAAAGCTGATTCTTTATCACCATTTTCTGCTTTAACTATTCCTAAACGATAAAGAAAAAGTGGATCATCAGGAAAATTATTTACCAAAGCTTGAAAAGCTTCTTGAGCTTTGATTGGCTTGTCTTGGTTTAAGTAAAGCTCACCTAGTTGATAAAGAATATCTGGAGAAGAATTCAATGAGAAAGCTTCTTCTAGTAGGGCAACAGCTTCGTCAATCTGTTGGCGACGAATATGTATTCCTGCCTGACGAACCAATGGTCGATGATGAGGTCGTAATGCCAATAAATTATTTAAAGCTTCTTCGGCTTGATTAAGATAATCTTCTTCTTGAGTACTGTCAAAACGAGCTAGATAAAAGTCAGCTAAATCTAAATAATGAAAGCAGTTTATAGCAATAGCTTTATTGTAATTCTCTAAAGCAATATCATCTTCTTTTAATTCTTGAGCAATTCTGGCTCTAAATTGATAGTTAAGTGATTCATTAGGATTTAATTTTTCAGCTAAATCTAATCCAGCTAAAGACTCTTGTAACCACTCCACAGCAACTTCTTCTTGGTCAGCTTCATTAGCTTTCTGAAAAGCATAAGCAGACCATTCTCTCCAATACAGATCATTATTGCCTAATAAAGCTGCCTCAGCTAAATTATCTTGAGAATAAGCATACTGAGCTTTAACTTTACGAGTGACAAAGAAAAGACCGATACAACCCGTTATTACTAAAGAAAATATTAAAACAGAAGCAATCAAAGCTTTCGTGGAAAACGGTTGTAAAGAAACACTAAACTTGTTCTGACTATCACTAGCTGCAATTAATGCTAGAACCAAGAAGAAGAATAAAATAATGATTAAACCAAAGGAATGTAATATCATTACCAACAACAAAGACATTAACAAAGCAATAACTTCTTGTCTCTTAACTGATTTCAAGGCTATCTTTAGGGCTGAAAAACAAACAAAAAGAAAACTAATTAGTCCTAGTATCCCCATAGTAATAACAATATCTAAAACAGCTGAATCTCCACGGCTACTAACAATATTGAAAGATGAACGAGTTACCTTGTCCATTAAAGCTAATCCCGTTCCTAAAAGTGGTTTGCTTTGAATAGACTCTCTAACTAAAGATAACTGTGGTTGATAGTTAACTGACAATCCATATCCCGTAAAATGAGCAACACTGAAGAAAAGAGACACTGTTACCAGAAAAACTAAAGATAAAGAGAAAAATAATTTATGATTCTTTTTCTGATGAAGAATAAGAAGAGCACTTGATCCAAAAAAACAAACAATCCAAGCAACAAAGAAGCTAGAATGAGAGACAACAGTAAAAAACAACAAAAGAGCAAAAAGAAAAGCTGGAATAATCCATCCTCTTCTCCACTTTTCAATAAAACAGAGAGAGAAAGGAACTAGCAAAGCTAAAATTACTCCCGCATCTGTTAAGTTGATAAAACCATTTATCCAGATAGAAACGATAGAAGCTAACACTACCCCACTACCCAAAGCCCAAACAGGACGAGTGGAATTATTGAATAGTTTAATAATAACACCAAAAAGAACTCCTAAAGTAAGCAAAGCCACTAATCCTTGAGCTGAATTAGTTGGCCAACCCCAAAAACTAGTTGATGGATGTACAGAAAAAATAGTGGCTAAAATGGCTGTTAAAAGAAAAACAGGAACAGCTATGGTTAACCAATTCTTAGGTTTTTCTATTTTCTTTTCAGTGAATGATTCTTGAAGAAACATTCCTAAAGCTATTAAAGTAGTTACCATTAAAAAAAGTAACTTAAAAATCTCGGAACCAATCATTCCTGGCCAGAAAACAACTGGCAATAGAAAGATTAAACCGAGAATAATTTTGTTTTTCATATTATTTCTTTTTCTCTATGACTTCATCTATAACACCGTAATCTACAGCTTCCAACGAGGATAAATAGAAATCACGATCCGTATCTTTTTCAATACGGGCTAATTTCTGTCCTGTATGTTTAGCTAAAATAGTGTTTAATTTAGATTTTGTTTTTAAAATTTGTTTAGCTGTAATTTCAATCTCTATTGCTTGTCCAGTGGCTCCACCCATAACTTGGTGTAACATAATTTGAGAATTAGGAAGAGCAAAACGCTTCTTTTTAGCTCCAGAAGCTAAAAGAACAGCAGCCATAGAAGCAGCCATACCTACTGAAACAGTAGATACATCTGGAGCAATATATTGCATTGTATCATAAATAGCCATACCAGCTGTTACAGATCCTCCTGGACTATTAATGTATAATTGAATATCTCTTTTTGGGTCTTGACTAGCTAAAAACAACAACTGAGCAATAACTAAATTAGCTAATGTATCATTAATTGGCCCAGCTAAAAAGATTATTCTTTCTTTAAGCAAACGAGAATAAATATCGTAAGCTCTTTCACCATGTTGAGATTTTTCAATAACTGTAGGAACTAAATTCATTGTTCTTGACCATCCCCATTATCTTCTTCTGGGGTGGTATTTCGACCAGCTTCAGCAGCTGAACGTACATCTATTTTACACCCGACTAGCTTAGATGCCAAGCGAACATTTTGTCCTTCGCGTCCAATAGCTAGAGAAATTTGATCATCAGGAACAATCACCAAAGCTTCATTCTGTTCATTGACTTCAATATCAACTACTTTAGCTGGAGACAAAGCATTGGCAATAAACTTATTTATATCTTCATTGTATTCCACCACGTCAATCTTTTCTCCATTAAGTTCAGTGATAACGGCACTCACACGAGTTCCTTTTTGTCCAACTACCGCTCCTATTGGATCAATACCATCTTCTTCAGAAGTAACTGCAATCTTGGTTCGAGATCCAGATTCACGAGCAATAGCTTTAATTTCTACAGCTCCAGAAGATATTTCTGGTGCTTCTAATTCAAACAACTTGGAAACTAATTTAGGAAAAGAACGAGATAAAATAATAGTTGGGCCTTTCGTACTTTCTTCTACTCGCATAATATATACTTTCAAACGTTGTGCTGGCCTGTAATACTCACCCATCATCTGTTCTTCACGAGGCATAACTCCAAGAGTTTTACCAATATCCATAAAGACATTACCACCTTCAATACGCTGAACAATACCCGAAACAATTTCTCCCTCTTTGTTTTTGTATTCCGACAAAATCATTTCTCTTTCAGCTTCTCTGATTTTTTGTAGAATAACCTGCTTGGCAGTTTGAGCAGCAATGCGACCATAACTTTGAGGAATCTCTAATTCTGTTTCTATTTCTTCTCCAGCTTCAATTTCAGGATTAATTTTACGAGCCTCTTTTAATTTAAGATGTCTTTCAGGATTGAAATAAATCTTGTCTTCATCGTTTTCATCTTCAGTAATGGTATCTTCATCAACCACTATCTGAACTTGATAAAAACGAAGGTTACCTGATGTTTTATCAAGGTTACATTTAATTATCTGACCCTTTTGGCCATGTTCCTTTTTATAAGCAGCTGCAATAGCTTGCTCAATAGCCGAGAATATTTTCTCAGTTGGTATTTCTTTTTCTTCAGCGATCTGAGTGACGGCCGAAGTAAATTCTTTCATATCCATATGTTTTTTAAAAAATGTCCAGCTTAACAGTGGACTGTTATAACTATATCAGACAACAAGCAACTATGTCAACTAACGTACACAACGAAAACCAAAACTAGAACTACTATCTTCAGGAAGCATATTAAACAAAGCAGAATAAAGTCCTGATTCCTTGGCAGAAAACCAATCTCCTCCACGCAACAAAGCTCTTTCTCCTGGACTATCCAAAGATGAATAATGATAAATGCGACCCATACCATAATCTCTATCCCAAATACTCATAGAAGGATTGATGTCATCTTTACGCCAATCATCATTGTCAAAAAATCCAATTATATATCTATATCTTTCGCCTAATCTTTTAACATTAGAAAAATCACTCCAATCCCACAATGGTTCTTTTATTGTATTAGCTAATGGTTGGTTAGTTATAACATCATCAAGCCAGTGCCAAGCATTACCAATAAAATCATAGATTATCTCACCATTAATTAAAGTTAAAGCTCTGTCTTTGCTAGAGCCACCCAATAACTCTTGGCCATCAACATTGCCTTGTTTGATTTTTTGATCTACCCAATTTTCATTTACAACTTCAATACCACGGGCAATAGTCATCCATTGACTGTTATTCATTAAACTTCCTCCTTGATCTTTACAGATCTGACGAGCTTGATTGCGAGAAACATTAACCCAAGGCAAACCATCTTCTGTTCTAGCTTCATACTGCATAACACAAAAGGCTTCTGTATCATACAAACTGTTACCAGGAACAAGTATATATCCTGAAGGACATTTTTTCTCCCAATCGCTAGCCACTAAACCAATCTGAGTGTTATCAAAAGAAGAAGCAATCCAATATTCACCCTTCACTTTTATACCTACATCAATACAATCATCTGTGATTTTTTTATTACAAACTCTTTGTAATAATTGATTTATGCCACCTGGCCAATAACCCTCTCTTTCTTGGAATTCCATCACTGTTTTTTCTATCTTTTCCATTTCACGTAAACGGTTTTCATTTCTTCTATCAACTCTGGAAATAAATGAGTTCAATATTAAAAGAAAAATAATAACACCAATAACTATAATTATTTTTGATTTCATTTTAATTGTTTAACATATTTCTGAAATTCTTCACCTTTTTCTTTGAAGTTCTTCCATAAAGAATAGCTAGGCGAAGCCATAGAAAGCAAGCATATCTTTCCAGGCGCTGTGTGTTGATAAGCAAACTGAACTGCTTCTTTCATACTAGAAGTACGAAGAACGTTGCTAGTTTTTTTGGTTTTAATACGCCAACCACTATCAGGGAAAAGAACAATATTTTTAATGTTGACTAATTCTTTTTCTAATTGAGAAAAACAATAACCCCTATCCTCTCCTCCTAAAAAGATTGTGTCTATATCACGCAAGGCCTTAATGGCAGCAATAGTAGATTCTGGAGCTGTAGAGATAGCGTCATCATAGAAAAGAATATTATTGAATTCACCAACAAATTCTAAACGATGAGGTAACGGCTGAAATTTCATTAAAGCCGCATTAATAGTTTCTGGAGAAACAAATAGTTCAGCCACTGTAGCAGCTATTTGAACATTCTTTTTATTATGTTCACCAGGAAGAATAGTGTCTGGTAATTCTGTTTTGGTTAAAGGAATATTTTTACTTTTAGTTTTCCAAACATTATTGAAAGCTACAAAATAATCATCAGCTGTCTGAAAATCAACTATTCTTTTTTTAGCTTGATAATAATTTTCCAGATTTTTATGATAAGTTAAGTGTTCTGGAAAAAGAGAAGTAAGAACAGCTATATGAGGCGAGAACTCTATATCAACCAATTGATAGCTAGACAATTCTAAAATATAGTAATCCGCCTCACCAGCTTCCAACATAGGACACCCAATATTGCCTAAGAAAATAGCTTTTTTACCTCCTTGCTTAAGCATAGCTTCAATCAAAGAACCAACTGTGCTTTTACCTTTACTGCCAGTAATACCAATTATTTTTTGTTTGTCTCTTTCAGAAAAGAATAAATTAGTAGCTGTGGTATAGGGATATTTAACTTTTTCTAAAGGAATACCTGGTGATTTAACAATAATATCATAACCAGACTGCTCAACTTGATCAGTATCACTAAAAGTAATTTCAGCCCAAGGACAATTCTTGTTTAAATATTTATGAGTAGTTTGGCCCTCTAATCCGTACCCAAGTAAAAGAATCTTATCCATCCCCCTCACTGTTAAATGAATTGGTAAATTCGGAGAAGAATAAAATTTCATAACTGTTGTGTCTTTTTGGACTTCTCCTGCTAAACGACGAACTACCACTGATGAGGAGTATAAAGGAGCAGCTAAAGATAAAGCTGTTTGAGCTTCTTTGAAAGTTCCAACACATTCAAATGGTTTCATTTCTCCTAATCCCAATAAGTCACGCCAAAGAGGTAAAAGCTCTTCCTTGTCATAAAGATTTCCAGGAAATATTTTCAACAAATCCTTTTTCTTCATAAAAGCAGATAAAAGAAGAAAAGTGAATAAACACTTAGGGCAGTGACCACACCATTTTTCTCTTCTTCTATTTAAAACAAACTGTTGATTACAGCTAGAGAACACCGGCCAGTATTTAGGTAACCGAGCCAGCATGCTAGCAATCCTTAATTCACTGTAACCACGAAGAACAGAAAAGTATTTCAATTTAGGTGAAATAGCATGATTAAGATAGTCAACAAAAAGATTTTCAAATTCAGTGGTCTTACTCCATTGATGATTGATGGTCATTTTCTTCCAAGTTAAATTACCTTCATTACTACTCTGCTCATTACCAACACAAAAACTAGAATATTTATAGAGAACAGATGCCGTTATCCCTAAAAAAGCTAAAATAGCAGAAACAGGAACGTGCCCATTATACATATGTTTCTGGAAAACTTTTTGATCTAAATGGCGCTTCAAAACAACTTTCTTTTTTTTAGCTACTTTAATTGTTTTTTGAATAGAGGAAACTGAAGGTCCAGTTTCTAAAACAAAAGCATCACTTTCAGGCAATAGATGACAAGCCACA
>CAYYPY010000071.1:0-1948 GCA_964473685.1 uncultured Candidatus Saccharibacteria bacterium | reverse complement strand
TCAAACCAAGATTCTTCTGTAACTCGATAGTCTAAAATACATGTTCCAGCTGAATAACAATTGACATGTTGAGTTCCAAACATTACCGACGAATCACCAAATTCAGATCGGCAAATAGCATTACCACCAATACGATATTCTATTTCATCTCCATGTCCTTTCCAAGAAGTGCTCTGAATAGCAAAACGAGGAAAACCTATTCCATAATCTAATTTACTTTTACTTCTATCATCTTCTGGTCCGTCATAATCCCCTAACACCTGAGCATCAACATATCTTTTAGTAGCTAAATGATCATCCTCTACTGGATCTTTTCCACTAACATTTTCATCAAAAGCAGAAACACCTGTTACCCAAAGAGCACCATCAACTCCTAAAACTTTTGTATTGTTTTCACCCATATTAACTATCTTACTACTTTCAAAAGTTTGCTCCCCTACTCCTACATTAATTGGAGCTGGTGCATTATACTCTGGTGGATTTCCTTTTGGTCCTTCCCAAGCAAAAATATGGAAGGAAACAAATAGCACCATTAAGACAATGCTAGTTATTAATGATTTATCTTTAATTATTTTTTTCATTGTTTTGTTCTTTTTAATTCTTCTATTTCTTCTTTTTGTAATTTATTAATTTCTTCTGAAGATAATGTTGTTTGTTTAGCTTTTTCTCTTAAAAAAACAAGTTCTTTGTTTTGTTCAGCTACAACATCTAATTCTTCTTCAGGCTCTTTATGAAGAATGCTAATAACAAGCAATAAAGCAAAAAGAATAATAGCTAGAATGGCAAACCTTTTCATTGCTTTTATTATAGCAAAAAGAAATAAAAAAACAAATCAAAAACACCCCCTAACGGAGGTGTTCCTGAAAACAAACTATTTTTTCATCTTTCTAGTCATGTTCTGCAAAATATCAGCAGCGACTTCTTTACCACCCAAACCAAAGGCCAAACCACCAGCAATAACAATAAGAGCTACTACTCCTTTGAATAGTATACTCAGCATCTCAGTAGCAATATCAAGTTGCATTAAGACGGTGAAGATGGCGAAGATCCAGATGGACCAACGAACAATCTCCCCAGCCAAAGCTGTGTGCTGGAATTTTGCCTTTTCAGTTGTCATAACAACTATCTTAGACAAAATGTCGGCTACCACTACTGCTACCACAAAAATGAAAGCAGAAACGATAATATTAGGTAAGTAATTGACAACATCTTTAATGAAGTTGGCAAATTGGTTTAGACCCATAATTTCCATTGAAGCCCAAAGGAAGATAATTAAAATAATCCACTTTCCAATATGTCCAAGAAAATCAGAAAGGCTAACATTAACTTCAGCTTTTTCTAATGATTTTCTCCATTCCTCTTTAGAAACCATTTCATCAAATTTTATCTTCTTCAAAACTTCAGTAATTAACTTGCCAAAACCATAGGCGATAAACCAACCAATGATAAAGACAATAATAGCTCCTAAGAAACCTGGAAGAAACATAACAAAACCTCCCCATAGTTGGTTAAGAGCATCTAGAGTGGTATTGTACCAATTAAAATACATATCCATTTTATTTACACTTTATGCTTCGACCTTTTTCTTATATCTATTATAACAAAAAGAAAAAGAAGTGACTACTCACTTCTTTCCACAGTACAGTTTTTACACTCAGAAAAATGTTCCATTAACTCTTGGCTTAATTCTTGAGCATAAATTTCTTGCTCAGAATCATTCAATATTATCTGCCAATTCTCTGTATTCTCATTGATGCATAAGGCCGGTTTATGAGTTGATCTAACTGGATGGAATATACCATCTTTTTCTTTATTTAAAGTGTTTCTTCCTATTTTAATTTTCTTACCATTATCCTGAAAATATAAAATTAATTCTCCCACTGGACCACTAGCAACTTCTATTAAATTTTTATCAATTGGCCTCTTTCCTTCTTCTAAATTTTCATAA
>CAYYPY010000070.1:0-2038 GCA_964473685.1 uncultured Candidatus Saccharibacteria bacterium | reverse complement strand
CTAACTTTTCTTCCTGGTCAGGCTGTGATTCAGTATCGGGGACAGAAGACAGAACTTGTAATGTGGATATGGTATCTGACAAAACAGTAACAATTAATTATATTGTTCCTACTTATGATCTAACAGTTAATTCTTCAGGAGCTTCTAATGTTGATATTACAGGCAATCCTACTACTTATTCAGGAACAACTGATTATTCTAAAACTAATATTGAATCTGGAACTAGTTTAAGTCTTACCGCTCCAGCTACTGAAGGAGAAGCTAACTTTTCTTCCTGGTCAGGCTGTGATTCAGTATCGGGGACAGAAGACAGAACTTGTAATGTAAGTATGACTGCTAGTAAAACAGTAACAGCTGATTATATTCCTGCATTTAGCTGTGGGAATAATATTACATTTAGTTATAGGGGAAGCAATGTAACTTATGGAACAGTATTGTCTCCTACTGGTAAATGCTGGTTAAATAGAAACCTTGGTGCTTCTAGAGTTGCTACTGCTTATAATGATTCTCAATCTTACGGTGACTTATTCCAATGGGGAAGATTAGATGACGGCCATCAGGATGTAAACAGCACTACAACAACTACTCTTTCTTCAGATGATAAGCCGGGACATAATAGGTTTATTATAACTGATATTCCTCCATATGACTGGCGCTGCCCTCAAAACAACAACCTGTGGCAAGGAGTAGATGGTACAAATAACCCCTGCCCTGATGGATGGCGGATACCAACTGAAGATGAGTGGGAAATAGAAAGATTAAGTTGGAGCACAAATAATAGAGATGGTGCTTTTAATAGTCCTTTAAAATTATCAGCAGGTGGCTACCGCCACCGCAATGGGTCACTTGACTCTGTGGGTTCAGACGGTTACTTTTGGAGTTCTTCTGTAGACGGTAGCTATGCTCGCTTTCTGCGCTTCTACAGCAGTACTGCCGGCATGAGCAGCTTCTATCGAGCTGATGGTTTTTCTGTTCGTTGCCTCAAGGACTGACAAAACAGTTTGACTATTTGACTATTTTTTTCTTTTAACAATATGACCATTTATCTTCACCTTCCTGTATATAAGGCAAGTTATGATCTTGTATTGGAGATGTTTAGAGTAATAAAAGATTTTAACAGAGAGTATAAATATACTTTGGGAGAAAGTGTTAAAAAAGAGGCAATGGAAATGATTATTAATATCTATCGTGCTAATTCTAGTTATTCTAAAAAACCGTATATTGAGAAAGCACGAGAAAAAATTGAAACAATTAGAATCTTTCTTCGTTTAGCTAAAGATTTAAAACAAGTAAGCTTAAAGAGATTTGTTAATGTCAGTGAAAAAATAGAAGATGTTTCCAAGCAGTTATCTGCTTGGCAAAGGTCGCAAAAATAAAAGAGGGGCCGGAATCTTCAAAGGTTAAGGCCTTGAAGAGTGAGTCAATGTCAGTCCAATGGCTTCCTTGCTAAGCTGGTGAGGTATATTCGCGAAAAGCGACTTTTCGTTTTCTTGCTGAAAGAAAGCGAGAGGAATTAAATAGTCATTTTTACAGCAGGTGGCAACCGAAACCACAACAATGGATCACTTAACAATGTGGGTTCAAACGGTAACTTTTGGAGTTCTTCTGTAGACGGTAACAATGCTCGCAATCTGAACTTCAACAGCAATAATGCCAACATGAACAGCAACAATCGAGCTAATGGTTTTTCTGTTCGTTGCCTCAAGGAGTGGCATTTGCCCCTTCTTTTTTATAAAACATGTCTTTTAATAAAAAACTTTTGTATGATTTATTCAAAGCTTATTATGATGCCAGAAAGAACAAGAGAAACACAATAAATGCTTTGAATTTTGAAATAGATTATGAAAGAAAGATATTCAAACTTTATGAAGAGATAAAAAGTAAAAAGTATAAAATAGAGCCTAGTATTTGTTTTATAATTTTTAAACCTATTCAGAGAGAGATTTTTGCTGCTTGTTTTCGTGATCGAGTGGTTCATCATCTTATTTATAACTATATCAACAATTTCTTTGAGCGTCTTTTTATCCATGATAGTTAT
>CAYYPY010000069.1:0-3361 GCA_964473685.1 uncultured Candidatus Saccharibacteria bacterium | reverse complement strand
ATGGAATTTATGGAGATGAATCGTTGGCCATTATCTTTAGGAGTTATTGTTGGTTACGCTGGCGGTGATTTCATTGAGAATATATTTAAGATTGTCGTTAAGCAACCTATTCTATTCCAGAAATAATGATTTTTTTCCAATATTTAGCTATTCCTAGTTTCTTTGTTTTTATTATTTTTATTTTAGGTTTTTTGCTTTTTTTCTTGAAAAAGAGAAAAGGTATTTTTGTTATTTTAACTGCTTTTCTTCTTTTATATATTTTTTCTATTACCCCAGTAGCTGATTTTTTTCTTTATCCTTTAGAAAAAGATTATTCTTTTTTAACTGCTGATTCTTTGGATCAAGCCAATAAAATAGTTTTACTTTTAGGTGGACGTGAAGCGGATGTCTTGCGTGGTTATGAAGTGGTTCGTTTATCACACAAAATGAATAATCAAGCTCAGGTTATTATATCCGGAACTGACAATGAAGAAGCAGTGGGTTTATTGGATTCTTTTATCAACCGAGGTATTGATAAAGATAATCTAGTTATTGAAGGTCGTTCTCGTAACACTTTTGAAAATGTCCAAAACATTATGGAGATAACTGAACAAGAATCTTTTTTCTTAGTTACATCAGCATATCATATGAATAGGTCGTTAAAAGAATTTAAGAAGATGGGTTGCGAACCAATTCCGGCAGCTACGGATTTCCGTCGTCGGGGAGGTAAATATACTGTTTTTGATTATCTTCCTAACTCTCGTAATTTACGGAATATTGATTTAGCTTTTCATGAATATGCTGGTCAGCTTCTCTATCTTTTCTACTAATGTTGCAAGAAAATGTTTCTCTCAAAGAAATGACAACCTTCCGAGTAGGAGGTCCAGCTCGTTGGTTTTATGAAGCTCAGAATGCCGAAGAAGCTAAAAAAGTGGCTGAAGAATCAGACATGCCTTTTGTGATTGTTGGTGGTGGTAGCAACATTTTAATATCTGATGACGGCTATCCTAATTTAGTTATTAAAATTAAACCAGGTCAAATTAAAGTACAAGGTAATAAAATTATTGTTGATAGTGGTGTTCCTCTATCACAGTTAGTTCAAGCTAGCAAAGAAAACAATCTAAGTGGTTTAGAGTGGGCTAGTGGTATTCCGGGAACAGTGGGTGGAGCAGTCCATGGGAATGCTGGTGCTTTTCAAGAAAGTATTGGCAATAATGTTGTATGGATTAAAACTGGTAGTGGTGAAAAGTTGAATAAACATTTTTGTGATTTTACTTATCGTTCCAGTGTTTTTAAAATTAGAAAAGATTTAATTATTGATAAAATTTGTTTGCAATTTCAGAAATCTTTTGATGTTGAAAAAGCCAAAGAGTATTTAGAGAAGAGAAGATCTTCTCAGCCATTGTCATCATTTTCTGCTGGTTGTATCTTCAAAAATCCTGACAACAATTCAGCTGGAAAATTAATTGATGAAGCTGGATTGAAAGGTAAAAGAGTTGGTGGAGCAGTTGTTTCAGATATACACGCTAATTTCATTGTTAATGACAATAATGCTACGGCTAAAGATATAAAAGAGTTGATTGAATTAATTAAAAAAGAAGTTCAAGAAAAGTTTTCTATTGAATTAAAAGAAGAAATTATTTTTTTAGGTTATTAACACTTGACAATAACTGTAGATATGAAAAAATTAACTTACCACAAGTGTTGGTCGGCCACTTGAATACTAAAAACATTTCAATAAAATGCCAACAAAGAAAAAAACTACCGCCAAGAAAAAACCTACTGTTAAAAAAGCTGTTAAAAAAGCAGTTAAGAAAGTAGCTAAGAAAGTTGCTCCTAAGAAAAAAGCGGTTGCTAAAAAAAAGAAATAAATGTCTTTTAGCCCTATCTCATTGGCAACTCTTTAATTGTGAGATGGGGTTTTTCTTTCTCAAACATATGAATATAAATATCAGTACTAACAATATAGAATTAACATCTTCATTGAAAGAATTTACAGAAAAAAAGATAAAAAGTTGTAGTAAGTTTATTGATTCTCAAGAAGTAACTATTGAAGTTGAAATTGGCCAAGATGTTCGTAGCCAACGCAAAGGAGATGTATTTAAGGCTCGCGCCTATGTTGATGTTTTCAAACAACGCGTAGTAGCCGAAGAGAGATCTGATGATCTCTATACTGCTATCAGTAATATGAAAGATGATTTAGAAAGACAATTAAAGAATTTGAAAGGAAAAATTTCTTCTATTCGTACTCGAGAAAATCTTCGGACCAAGAAAGATTCTCGTTTTGATGATGCAGCACGTTTCAATCGTAGTGGACGCATTAGAGACGAGGGGATGTAGTAATATCTCGGTTTTTGTGTTATACTACTCACTGTATGAATTTCTTAAAGAAACTATTCGGTGATGCTAACGAACGATATATAAAAAGCATTGATCCTCTTGTCAATGAGATTAATTCAATTGATTTTTCAAAAACAGAGGATTTAAAACAAGAAGTGGACAAGCTCAAAGGTCAGGACTTAAATGAAGTTCTTCCTTGGGCTTTTGCTTTAGTTAGAGAAGCTAGTACTAGAACACTAAATCAACGTCATTATGATGTCCAGTTGATTGGTGGTATTGTTTTACATCAAGGCAAAGTAGCTGAGATGAGAACTGGAGAAGGAAAAACTTTGGCTGCCACTTTGCCTGTTTTTTTGAATGCTCTTAATGGAGAGGGTGTCCATGTGGTGACAGTTAATGATTATCTTTCTCGTCGTGATATGGTTTGGATGGGACAGATTTATGATGCTCTGGGATTAACTACAGCTTGCTTGAATCACGACACTGCCTATATCTATGATTCTAATTACAAAGAAGGTAATGATGAGTTACGTGATGAACAAGGATCATTTAAAGTAATAGAAGACTTTATGCGTCCTTGTAGTAGAAAAGAGGCCTATCAGGCTGATATTACTTATGGAACCAACAATGAGTTTGCTTTTGATTATTTGAGAGATAATTTAACTTATGATCCAGAAGGAAAAGTCCAACGAGGATTTAATTATGCTGTAGTCGATGAAGTTGACTCTATTTTAATTGATGAAGCCAGAACCCCTTTGATTATATCTGCCCCAGGTGAGGATGCCTCTAGTATGTATCGAGAATTTGCACGCATTATCCCACGTCTTGATTCGGGGACTGATTATGAAGTTTTGGAAAAAGAAAAAACAGTTACTTTAACTGATGACGGTATTACTAAAGTAGAAAAGATTCTCGGATTAGAGAACATTTATGATGATAGGGGTATGGAATATCTACGTACCTTAGAGCAAGCTTTGCGAGCTCAAGCTATTAATCCAGCTACCAAAAGACCTTTGTTTGAAAAGGACCGTCATTATGTTAT
>CAYYPY010000068.1:0-3118 GCA_964473685.1 uncultured Candidatus Saccharibacteria bacterium | reverse complement strand
TATTCTACTATTATTAATAATCAAAGTGATGATTCAGAGATTAGCGGATTAGCTTCCACAGCTATTTTAAATAGTCCTGGAACAATATATTCAGGTGCTGACTATTCAGCTATTATAGGGTTAGGAGGAACTGTTAAAGCTGACTCTATTGCGTCTGTAGCTATGATGGGAGGTGAAGTTAGTGATTCTTATAGTTTAGCTATTGGTGAAAATAGTTTAGCTGAAGGAATTGCTTCTTCAGCTATAGGAAAATCATCAGGTATAACTGCTGGAGGTGATTACGCAACGATTATAGGGACACATTCTATTGGGTCTAGCAATGCTTTAGGAGATTACTCAGTAGCTATATTAAATGCTGAAGGAACAGCTTCTGGAGAATCATCTGTTGTTATTGGAAGTGGAGTCGCTTCTAAAAAAGCTTCGGTAGTTATTGGAGGAGGAAAAGCTAGTGGTGATTATTCTTTAACAATTCAATCACTACTAACTGATGTTGGATCTAGTGGAGAAAGAGCTATTTCTATGAAAGGAAAAGAATCATCAGGAGTAGGATCAGTAGCTGTTTTGAATGCTATTTCTAAAGGACGCTTCTCGGTTGGTCTTGGCGCACAAGCTTTAGCTACCGGCGCTTATTCCATCGCTATTGGAGCTGGAGATGGTCAAGAGAAGGTTAAAGCTACTGGTAAGTATTCTACGGCTATTGGTACATGTTCTTCTGGTACAGCTACTGCTTCTGGAGAAGGTTCCACAGTTGTTGATCCAGGGATATGTTCAACTACAGCTTCTGGTGGATATAGTACTGCTTTTTCTGGTAGTGTTGCTAGTGGTAATTACTCTACAGCTTTACTCTATAGCCAAGCTTCTGGTGAAGCATCAGTAGCTTTGAATGGTAGTACAGCTAGTGGTAAAAGATCTGTAGCTTTGTTAAATGCTAGTGCTATTGGAAAACATGCCATAGCTATGAAAGGAGGTACAGCTACAGGAGAATATAGTATGGCTATTGGTTACGGTATTAGTAATGAAATGGATAATTCATTTTTAACTTATGGTTTGAGAGTTGAAGACGGAAAAGTAACTATAAGTTATGATAATAGTTATGATGAGGATGTTGATGATGCTCTTCATGTTATAGGAAAGATGAAGGCTGAATCATGTAGATTGTGGAATGAAGAGGAAGGATTCATCCCTTTATCTACAATTAGTGCAGATAATAGAAATGAATATGTTACTGGTTCAGGACAATTGAGTGGTGGTATAGCTTTTCTGGATATTCCTGTTGGAATGAATAATCCATTAGTCAGAGTTTATTCTTTAGATGAAAGTAAGCCACTAATTGCTAGTGTTGTTGGTAGTAGAATAGAAGTAAGAGAAGCCTCATCTTCTGTTGGAAATCCTAATCCGAGTGCTTCTTTCAACTATATTATCCAAGAAGAACTTGATTAAAATAATAATTAATGCTAAAAGGTGTTGGTATGAGTGATAATAAATTTAATATTAGTGTTGAACAGATGGGGGAGGCTGGAATGCACTTCGGACATCGTATATCCAAGCGTCATCCTGGGATGATTCCTTTTATCTATGGAACACGAAATACAATTCATTTAATTGATTTAGAAAAAACAGCTGAAAAGCTTAATGAAGCTCTTGAGTTTATTTCTAAATTAGGACAAGAGAAAAAAACAATTCTTTTAGTTGGTACAAGAATACAAGTTCGTGAAATCACTAAAAAGTTTGCTGAAGATTGTAATTTCTTTTATGTTAATAGTCGTTGGTTAGGTGGAACCTTTACTAACTTTGAAACTATTAAAAAGAGATTAGAATATTTTCGTGAATTAAAAAGAAAGAGAGATGAAGGAGAGTTAGAAAAATATACCAAAAAGGAACGTTTAGATATAACTAGAGAGATAGAAAAGTTAGAGGTTCGTTTTGGAGGAATTGAAAAAATGACTAAACTCCCTGATGCTATAATAGTTCTTAGTGCTTGTGAAAATATGTCTACTATTAAAGAAGCTCAAGAGAAGAATATTCCAGTAGTAGCTGTTACTGATACAGATGCTAATCCTAAAGGTATTGATTATATTATTCCTGCTAATGATGATGCAGTTTTATCACTTCAATATATATTAGAAAAGATTAAAAAAGCTTATGCCTAATCTTGATCTATTAAAAAAACTACGTAATAAAACAGGTGTTTCAATGATGGAATGCCAAAAAGCTTTAACTGAAGCTAATGATGATTTAGAAAAAGCCGAAGAGATTTTACGCAAAAGAGGCCAAGCGGCTATGAATAAAAGGGGAGACCGAGAAGCTGGACAAGGTATTATTGATGCCTATATCCATGCTAACGGTAAGGTAGGAGTTCTTCTTGATATTCGTTGTGAATCTGACTTTGTAGCTCGTTCTGATGATTTCAAAAATCTAGCTCATGAAATATCTCTTCAGATTGCGGCTTCTTCTCCTAAATATGTTTGTCGTGAAGATATTCCAGAAGAGTTGATAGCTAAAGAAAAAGAAATTTGTGAAGAGCAATTAGCTGGCAAGCCAGTTCAAGCTATAGAAGGTAAGTTAAACAAACAATTAGCAGAAATTTGTTTATTGTCTCAACCATGGATAAAAGAGAACGATCGTACTATTCAAAATCTAATTGAAGAATATACTTTAAAGATAGGGGAAAAATTAGAAGTACGTCGTTTTACTCGTTACGAAATATGACAGAGCTAATAGCTCAATCTTTAATTGTTTTAAGTGTCTTAAGTATTTTTTATATTTTCTGGCAAGAAAGAAAAAAGGTTTGTTATCTTCCTGAAAAAGATATTAATTGGCCAAGAGGAAAAAGAGCTTGGCAATCAATTAGAAAAACTGGACTAATAATTAGAGATGTGCTAGAAATCTTTTTGCAGAAAGTATTGTCTCGTATTAGATTAGTATTTTTAAAAACTGAGAATGCAATTTCTAGTTGTCAGGAAAGAATAAGAGAGAATAGAAATAAAAGAAAGCCGAAGTAGCTCAGTGGCTAGAGCAGCTGTTTTGTAAACAGCAGGTCGTCGGTTCGAATCCGACCTTCGGCTCAGAGGAGAAGGGGAAACCCTTCTTTTTTTGTTGATAAAATTGTTTTATAATA
>CAYYPY010000067.1:0-1922 GCA_964473685.1 uncultured Candidatus Saccharibacteria bacterium | reverse complement strand
TGATATACAAATATTAGGAATATGAAAACTACAACAAAAGAAAACTCAAACGATTTAAAAATTACCGTCACTTTAACACCTGACGAAATGCAGACATATCTAGAGATGGCTGCTCAACAACACAACATTGATGGTTTCCGTCCTGGAAAAGCACCATACAAAACAGTAGAAGAAAATATTGGCGCTCAACGCCTTTGGGGAGAAGCTGGTCAAATTGCAATTGATGATAACTATCCTAAAGCGATTAAAGATCTAAAAATCGTTTCTCGTCCTGAAATAGACATTGAAAAACTAGCTCCAGGCAATGATTTTGTCTTCACTATTAGTGTAACTGTTTTACCTAAGTTTGATTTACCTGATTATAAAAAAATAGCTCAGGAAACACAGAAAGAAAAAAAAGAAGTGAAAGCTACTGAAGAAGATTCTAATCTTCTCATAGAAGAGTTGCGTAAGACTAGAGTTAAAACTAAGTATGTTATGCGCCCTGCTAAAGAGGGTGATGAAGTGGTTTTAGATATCAAAGGTGATGATGGATTAAACAAAGAAAACTTTCCTGTTGTTATTGATGAAAAAAGAATGGAGAAAGAATTCTTTACAGCTTTATTAGGTGTTAAAGAGGCTGATGAAAAAAAAGTTGGTCCATTCAATATCAAAGTTAAAGGTGTCTATGAAAGAGAACTGCCTGAAGTAAACGATGAATTCGCTAAATCTCTTGGTGGTTTCAAGGATGTTGATGATTTGAAAGCTAAAATCAAAGAAAATATTCAATTAGAGAAAGAGGCCAAAGAGAAAGAAAGAATTCGTTTGTTGATTATGGAGAATATCAGAAAAGCTAGTAAATTTGAAACACCACCAGCTTTAATTGAAAGAGAATTAAATGGAATGATAGAGGAAATGAAATCTCGTTTTCCTGAAGGTGGTTACGAAAAATGGTTAGCTGATAATAAGAAAACAGAAGAAGATCTTAAAAAAGATTGGCATAAAAAGGCTGAAGAAAGAGTAGCTATTGGTATTATTTTCTATGAATTAGGAGAAAAAGAGGGGATTGAAGCCACTCAAAAAGAAATTGATGAAGAAGCTAATCTTTATCTAAAGAAATATGCCAACACTGAAGAAGCTAAAAAAGCTATTCAACCTGAACAACTTCGTCTTTACTGTGAAGATATTATTAAAAATAGGAAAATAATGAATTTGTTAGAAAACAATGAAAGCAATCTGGAATGAGTTTATTTATAACGGGCATCTACAATCATTAGGATTTACCTCTGTATTATTTTTGACGCCTGTTAAAATAAATATCAATCTAGTTATAGCTGTTTATTTACTGCTTTACGGTTCATATCTTTATGACAGAATCACTGGATTACAACAAGATAAATCAACTAATCCAGAAAGAACACAACATTTAGAAAAAAGAATTAAGTTTTTCCGCTTTCTAATACCAGTGATTATGATTGTCAGCTTAATTGTTTGTTGGCCGAAAACAATAATATTTTCTTTACTTTGGTTGATAGGATTAAGTTATCCTAGTGTAAAAAAGTTAACTAAATACGTTCCGACAGCCAAGAATATTTTTATTGCTGGAACAACCTCGCTCTTTACTATTTTACCTTTTTTCTATTATAATCAAAGTATACCTATTAATTGGTACTGGTTAACAGGATTCGTTTTTCTAAAAATTTATCTTATGCAAATAGCTTTAGACTTAAAAGATATATCTAGTGATCGCTCCGAGAACCTCAAAACTATTGGGGTTCTCCTCGGTCGTGAAAAAACTATCTCCCTGATTAGATGGGGGACAATGATTGTTTCGGGAACAGCTCTCTTTTTTGCTCCAATGCTGTTTCTAGGAATCTTTGTGAGTTTATTGCTTGTCACTTTACTAGAAAAGAATCAGAAACAGGCCTATCTTTTAGCGGCAG
>CAYYPY010000066.1:0-1576 GCA_964473685.1 uncultured Candidatus Saccharibacteria bacterium | reverse complement strand
AATCTCCGCACCTGGAACTATTTCTTCTAGAAGTGCAACACATTCTTCCCGAGCCTTATCTATCTCTTCTCTAGAACTCACCATCTTTTCAATTTCCATAAAAAATCCTAATTGTTCAACTTGGTCTAAAGCAATTTCAAAGTCATTGTATTTATAAACATCTCTTACTTTAGAAACAACAAAAGCTTCGTTGAAATCTAGTTTTTCTAAAAGACTAATAGCAAAATCAACATTATCTAAATTAGTTTCTATTTCAAATCCCCCACCTTGTCGTACTATTTCTTTAAATTCTAACCTAGCTTTATCGTTAACTTGTCTAATTCTAGCTATCAATCCCCCTTCAATAATTTTATTTTCTTGATCTAAAAACTTTGGATGTCCAAAAATCCTATCTACTTGTTTTATTTTTTCAACAAATTGACCTCCTTTTTTATCTAAAGATTCTTTAACAGAATCAATATCTTTAACCCTAGCCCTTATTTCTACTTCAATCATATTATATATTAATTAGACGACTATTTTTCTCATCAAAGACTCCATCAGTTACTACTCTAGTAACTAAATTATCTTCAATGAAAACAGTAATATTATGAAATGTAATTACTTGAGCTAATGCTTCTTCTTCTCTGTTGCCATAACCAGCGTGGCGTGATTGAAAACTAAAATCAACTTCATAGCAATTTTCACAATCAACCAAATCAAGACCTCTTACTTCTTGGAATTCTAGATCCTCTCCATCAAACAAAAAGGTTGGAGAATTGTTAACAATCCAAGATCTAGCTATAGAATACATTGTATCTTCAATATTAAAGAAAGTTAAACTTTCTACTTCAATCCCCTCTTTATTATATCCTTTTACTTCTACTCTGCTTCCTTGTATATCTGATGTAAGGATATCTTGGCACAATACTCCACCACAAGTACTAGAATCTAGAAAAGAAAGTTGAACAGATTGACCAGGAGCACCAGGTTCATCATAGACTAGAGACCATACTCCTTCAGTCATACCTGGATTATTACAAACCAAATTTCCTATTTGGTTATAACTCTCTATCTCTTCTTTATTAACCGCATCTATCTTCCACTGATCATCTTCTTTAATCAAATCAATATTAAGTAAAATCAAACTCTCAGAATAATTAAGTTCAATACTAACAACTACTTTTTCATCATCAACATTACAATCTTTCACATTTAATCCTTGATCTGGTACTTCCTGAACTCCTACAAAATTAACTATTTCATTAAATAAATCTTCACGAGAGATATCTTCTTTAACTCTAACAGATAAAGCATTATAAATTATTTCTTGTTTTTCATTATCAGATGAATCAACAAGAAGTTTACTGAAATTATTTACAAAATCAAAAGCAATCAATTTAACTTCTTCCTGGATTGGAATATTGTATTCATTATCAGAAAATTCTAACGTTTCTGGTTTATTAACCCACCAGAACCAAATAGATCCAAGAATAAGTAATGTAATTACAATAAAGATGAATTTTTTCATATTCTCATATTATCTTTATTCTAGAATACAGTCAATATAAAAAGGTGTGCAGACACGTTCCTGCAC
>CAYYPY010000065.1:0-4631 GCA_964473685.1 uncultured Candidatus Saccharibacteria bacterium | reverse complement strand
TCCGGGTGGTTGTGTTATTGGTGCTCGTCCAGTTGGTAGTCATTTAGATGCATTAGAAAAGATGGGAGCCAAGATTACAATAGATAAAATTATTTCTCCAACTAGAGGCCGAAAGTCTCCTTCACGTAATTTCTATAATTTAGAAGCTAATGATGGTTTGCAGGGAGGGGATGTTATTCTAAGTGAATTTTCAGTAACTGCTACTGAAAATGCTATGATGGCCGCAGCTGTTACTCCTAAAAAAACAACTATTAAAATTGCAGCCGCTGAACCGCATGTTCAAGATTTAGCATCTGTTTTGCGTAAGATGGGAGTTGAGATAACTGGAGAAGGTACTCATACAATACAGATAAAAGGCAAGAAAAAGTTAGGCGGAGTTAAACACACTATTATGAGTGATCCCATTGAAGCTGGTACTTTTATCTTAATGGGAGTAGCTACTAAAGGAAAATTAATTGTTGAAGATGTTCCAGTTGAACATATGGATTTCTTTTTTGATCGTTTACGTAGTTTTGGAGCTTGCTTTGAAATTAATAAAAAAAGCGTAACAATCAAAGATTATGAAAGTTTAAAAATGTCTCGTGTTCAGAGCTTACCTCATCCTGGTTTACCAACTGATTTACAATCTATTTTTGGTGTTTTAGCTACTCAAGCTGAAGGATTAACTTTAATTCAAGATCCTCTTTATGAAGGTAGATTAAAATATTTAGAAGAGTTAAACAAAATGGGAGCGGAAATTATTGTTTGTGATCCTCATCGAGCTGTTATCCAAGGTCCAACTCAACTTTACGGAACTGAACTAGGTCCAATGGATCTTCGTGCTGGAGCTGCTTTAATTATTGCTGGATTGATAGCCAAAGGAACAACAGTTGTACGAAATGCCAATCAAATTGATCGTGGTTATGAACAGATAGAAAAAAGGTTGAGAGATATAGGGGCAGAAATAGTTAGAGTAGAGGAATAAATATATGATTATAAGAAAAATAGGAATAGATTTAGGTACTTGTAATTCGTTGGTTTTTGTTCCAGGTAAAGGTATTGTTATCCAAGAACCATCGGTAGTAGCGGTGTCTTTGGAAGACAATAGAATCGTAGCTATAGGAGAAGAAGCCAAAGAAATGACAGGGAGAACTCCTGATACTATTAAAGTTTATCGTCCTCTTCGTGATGGTGTCATTGCTGAATATCGTATTACGGAAGCGATGTTAAGATATTTTCTTAAAAAGACTTTAGGAAAGTTTAGTTTTTTGAAACCAGATGTTTTAGTTGGTGTTCCCGCTGGAATCACTTCTACTGAAAAAAGAGCTGTTATTGAAGCAGGAGTCAATGCTGGCGCTAGAGCCGTTTACGTGGCCAAGGAGCCCGTTCTAGCGGCTATTGGAGCTGGTATTCCTATTGCTTCTTGTTCAGGAAGTATGATTGTTGATATAGGAGGGGGAACTTCAGAAGTTGCAGTTATTTCTTTAGGAGGAGTAGTAGCTTATCAATCTTTGCGTACAGCTGGTGACAAAGTGGATTCGGCCATAGCTTCTTGGATCAAGAAAAAGTATAATTTAGCAGTTGGTATTAAAACTGCCGAAGAAATTAAAATGAAGATAGGGACAGCTATGGTTGATAAAAAACCTTTAACAATGGAAGTACAAGGAAGGGATTTGGCTATGGGTATGCCGAGAAACATTAAAGTTAGTAGTAATGATGTTCATCAAGCTATCAATGAAACATTAATGGAGATTGTTCAAACAGTGAAGCAAGTTCTTAGAGAAACACCACCAGAATTATCAGCTGACATTATGAATAAAGGTATGATTATAGCTGGAGGTGGAGCTTTAATTCGTCGCATTGATGAACTTATCACTAAATATACTGGCGTTCCTTGTTCTATTGCTGAAGAACCGTTGCTTTGTGTAGCTAAAGGAACAGGAGTTGTTTTAGAAAACCTAGACGATTACAAGCGTACTATTATGATGAAAAGGTAAAAATTATATTCTTGCTAATAAAGGTAAGATAAGATAATATATAGATATGGAGATTATTGGGCATCATGAACAAATAGCTAAATTGAAAAGGATGATTGCTAATAACAAGATTCCTCATAGTTTATTGTTATCTGGGCCAAGCCATATAGGAAAGAAGACAGTTGCTTTAAATTGGATAAAAGAATTGTATCAAAAAGATACCATAGAAAATCACCCAGATTTTCTTATGATTTGTCCCGAGAAAAGACAGATCCTTCTAGAAGAAGCTGAAAAAATTCGTCAACATTTATTGCTACGACCTCATTCATCAGGATGGAAAACAGTTTTAGTGGATGAAGCTCATTTAATGAATCACGAAGCTCAGAGTTCCTTGTTAAAGACACTAGAAGAACCTCGAGGCCAAACAATAATAATTCTTGTTTCTTCACAACCATTTAGTTTTTTACCAACAATAACTTCTCGAGTTCAGAAAATTAGTTTTACTCCAGTAAGTTTCAAAGAAATGGTAAAGGTTTGGCCACAAGCTGATCAAAGTCTTCTTCAACGAGGAGCTCCCGGAGTGTTAACTGATCAAAAGTTTTTAACAAAAAGAGAAAAGATAAAAAACAATTTAGATAAAATTTTAGAATTAGATTTAAAACAAAGATTTCAAGAAGTTAAAAAGATTGCTAAAGAAGATGATGTTGGAGAAATACTAGAAGAGTGGACATTGTTATTAAGAGAAAAAATGTTACAGAGTAAAGAGAAAAAAAGTTTTCGTTTAGCTATAGAAAGTGTTCAACAAACAATATATTTAATATCACGTCGTGTTAATACTAAATTGGCCCTTGAGGCCCTAATGATAGAATTATGACTTACAAAGAAATAATTGATAAAATTGTTCCCGAGCTGGATAAAGCAATGAGATTTTTAGATCAAGAATTATCTCAATTCCGAACGGGTCGTGCTTCTCCTGCTTTAGTGGAGAATATAGCGGTTGAATTATATGGAAACAGAATGACGATCAAAGAAGTGGCAACAATTTCAGTTATTGGCCCTAGAGCTATTTCCATACAACCATGGGATAAAACAACTGTTTTGGTTATTGAAAAAGCCATACTTCAGTCATCTTTAAGTATTAATCCAGTTGTTCAAAAAGATGCTCTTATTGTGAATTTACCACAAATGTCTGATGAATACAGAAAAAGTTTAGTGAAATTACTTGGAGAAAAAACCGAAGGAACTCGTGTTATTATCAAGAAATGGCGTGAAGAAGCTTGGGGAGAGATGCAAAAAAGATTTCGTTTAGGTGAATTGAGTGAAGATGATAAATTTAAAGGTAAAGAAGAACTTCAAAAAGTTGTTGATTATTATAACGAAAAAATAGAGGAGAAAAAGAAAAAGAAAGAAAAAGAGATAATGGAAATATGATTATACTAATAGTTATTTTTAGTTTTTTAGTTTTACTTTTAGCTCATGAATTTGGTCACTTTTTCTGGGCTAAATATTTTGGTGTAAAAGTTGATGAATTTGGAGTTGGTCTTCCACCTCGTATTTGGGGAAAAGAAAAGGGAGGCACGCTATATTCTATTAACGCTATTCCTTTTGGTGCTTTTGTTAGAATTGCTGATGAAGACAAAGAGGGAAGTTATTATGATCGTTTACCAGCTAGTAAAAAAGCACTAATTTTAGCTGGAGGGGTAATAGCTTCTTGGCTTTTAGGAGTTGTTCTTATAGGATTTGTTTTGGGAATGGGTTCTCCAGAAGTTGTTGATGATTTAGAATATGCTCCTGGAGCTGTAGTTAGAGTAGAGGTTTTACCTGATTATCCCGCTAAGGAGGCAGGTTTACAAACTTATGATGTTATTAAAAAAGTTAATGGCCAAGAAATTAATTACACTTATGAACTGCAAGATGCTATTCAAGACAAAGAATTAGTTTTAACTGTTTTAAGAGGAAAATCAGAACATGAAATTATTGTTCAGCCAGAAGATGGTTTAATAGGTGTTCATCTTTTTAGAACATTAACTAAAAATTATTCTTGGTATCAGATTCCAATAGAGAGTTTTAAAAAAGCTACTTCAATGACAGTCTTTATTGTTAAAGCTCTAGGAGAAATGGTTTATAACTTAGCTTCTAAAGAAGGATTACCAGAAGGTTTTCAAGTTATGGGTCCAGTTGGTGTAGGATCAATGGCTGTCGGAGTTATGAATCAAGGTTTGCCTTTTTTCATTAATTTGTTTGCTATTATTTCTATCTCTTTAGCTATTTTTAATCTTTTACCAATTCCAGCTTTAGATGGGGGACGTTTATTGTTTTTAGTTATTGAAAAGATTCGTGGTAAAAAAATGCCGATGAAATTAGAACAGGGGATTAATAACTTTTTCTTTGTTACTTTATTAATCTTGATGTTGATTGTTACATTTTCTGATATTATTAAACTATGAAATTATCAAAATATCCATTAAAGACATGGCGAGATGATCCACAAGGAGAAACAAGTGTAAATGCTCGTTTATTGTGGCGAGCTGGCTATATTGATAAATTAATGTCAGGTGTTTATTCTTATCATCCTATTGGATGCCGAGTATTAAAAAACATTGAAAAAATTGTTAGAGAAGAGATGGATAATATTGGTGCTCATGAAATTCGTATGCCAGCTCTTCATCCATCAGC
>CAYYPY010000064.1:0-4216 GCA_964473685.1 uncultured Candidatus Saccharibacteria bacterium | reverse complement strand
CTTGCGGGTTCGACTCCCGCCCTCGGCACTAAAAAAAGATCCTTTAAGGGTCTTTTTTGTTTAATAGAAAATATTATTGTTTTGGGGAAAAAGGTATTGACATTTTCTGTAATATGATTTAGGGTATAAGCATTCCCCTGACGGGGATTTTAATTTTATGAAAGAATCATCAAAACGAAGGCTCCTTGCTGTAATTGTGTTGACGACTATTTTCTTGACAGGATTATTCCTTCTAGAAGCGGAGGCTGAACTCCAAGCCGACACACAAGACAATAAGGAGCTAACAGGAGAAGAGTTAGTTATGCTTGAACAGAATACTATTCTGTCTTCAGTGGCTCCGACACTGGATATTGATCCTGAACCTGAATTTGTACCTGAAGGAGTAATAAGAACAATCACTGCTTATTCTAGTACAGTGGATCAAACCAACTCTGAACCTTTTATAACCGCTTCTGGAGAATGGGTTAAGGATGGCATAGTAGCCGCTAATTTCTTACCCTTTGGAACACAGATTCGTATTCCAACTGTCTTTGGAGACAAAGTGTTTACAGTCACTGACCGTATGCACCCTCGTAATGACGGTAAAATAGATATCTGGTTTCCTTCGCGAGAAGAAGCTATCAAATTCGGAGTTAAAAAAACAGAGATAGAAATATTAAGAAAGACCCGCTAAAAAGCGGGTTTTTCTTTTGGTGTGCCGCGGGTGGGATTTGAACCCACAAGGGATAGTGTCCCACGTGATTTTAAGTCACGAGCGTATACCGTTCCGCCACCGCGGCTTGGAGGCCAGGGCGGGATTCGCACCCGCGGATGACGGTTTTGCAGACCGTTGCGTTAGCTACTTCGCCACCTGGCCATATATGATATGTATAACCTATTCTTTGAAATCAAGCAAGGTTTCTATCTCAGCTGCTTCAGCTGTTTTTGTTTCCTCTACAAAATAGAAACGTGGAATAATTCTGAGACGCAATCTCTTTCTAACTTTGAAAGCTAACCTTCCGCTTAATCTATTTAAAACATCTACGACTTCTTTTCTTCTAGTCTCTGGAAGAACACCTATAAACATTTTGGCATAATCTTTTTTCTCATTTAACTCCACTCTAGTTAAAGTAATTATAGGTTGTCCAAAAAAATCAGCTTCCCGATGGATAGCTTCTGACATTTCTCTTTGGATAAGCTTCTCTTCAGGTTTCATAATATAATCTCTTCTTCTTCATCACGGAAAGAAGTTAAAAGATCTCCTATCACCACTCTTTCTCCTTCATAAAGTAAACCACACTCATCTCCTTCTTTTACTTTACCAACTTCCTTCTTATTCCTTTGTAAATTATTGATTTTACCCATAAAAGAATCTTCCTCTCTTTTAACCTGAACTTTAGATCCTTGAGTTAATTCGCCCCGCAAAACTTTTCCTCCCAGTATTTGTCTGTTTTTCTCTGTACGGAAGATAGCTAAAACCTCAAAAGCACCTGTCTCTATTCTAACCTTAGAGGGTTTAATACTCTGTTCCATTAGCTTGTGTAAAGCCTCTATTAGGGCATAGATGATATCAAAAGTGAATATACGAACATTTTCACGTTCAGCTAAGTTTTTAACTGTAGTGCTTGTTTTAACTCGAAAAGCTAAAATAATAGAACAAGATGAAGAAGCTAAATGAACATCATTTTCACTAATTTCTCCAACACCACTGCTAATTATCTGAGGAGCCATATTTTTGCCCCCTAATTCCGAAACCACTTCTTCTAAAGCTTCTAAAGATCCTAAAACATCAGCTTTAATAATAACTGGAAACATTTTTTCAGCTAAACACTCTTTTTCTAACTTATTTTCTTTGGGCTTAATTAAACTGTTAGCTTCTTCTAAAGATGTAGCAACTTGAAAATTGTCTCCAACACGTGGAACATTATTCAAACCAAAAACAACCACTGGTTGTGAAAGATTAGTTTTTGTTATTTTATCTCCATGAAAATCTTCCATTCCTTTAATTTTACCACATGTAGAATTCAAAGAAATTACATCTCCTATTTTCAAACAACCCTCTTTAACTAGTAGAGTAGCTGTAGGTCCTTGATGAGATGTAAGACGAGACTCTACTACTACTCCTTTTGCTGGACCAGTCTCTTCAGCTTCTAATTCCTCCATTTCAGCTAGTAATAGGATAATTTCTAGTAAGTCATTGATACCTTGTTTAGTGATAGCCGATACTTCAACAGATGGAATTTGCCCTCCTAGTGATTCCACTAATATTTCTATCTCCATGAGAGAACGTCTAACTTTCTCAGGATTAGCTTCTGGCTTATCTATTTTATTGATTACAACGATAAAAGGAATACCAGCTTTTTTAATATGGTCAGCGGCCTCTTTGGTTTGCGGTTTTATACCATCATCAGCAGCTATAACTAACAAAGCAATATCGGCAGCTTGAGCTCCTCGAGAACGCATAGCTGAAAAAGCTTCATGACCTGGTGTGTCTATAAATGTAATCTTTTGATTGTTTTGTTCAACCTCATATGCACCAATATGTTGAGTAATACCACCCGACTCACGTCGAGTTATTCGCAAATCTTTAATAGCCTCTAATATAGAGGATTTACCGTGATCAACATGGCCTAAAACGGCTACTACTGGTGGTTTTTTTGTCATATCTTTTTTCTAGCTTGGGCAATAACTTTTTCTTCATTATCAGACAAGTTATAAGTAGAAATTCCATTTTTAACTGGTTTAGCAAAAGTCCTACTTTCATCACGGGAATAAAGACCAGTAACAATAACTCCATCATCTTGCCCATCTAATAAAGCTACTGAAAAACTCTGATCCCCTCCTACATCGGAAAAAGGATTAAAACGGATAACTCCTACTTTTTGAATTGACTTTTTTTCTAAATCAATTAGTCTTTTCTCGACTTCGTTATATTTCTTCTCAAGATCACGATAAGCTTTTATTACTTCACTGATATCTTGAGGTTCTCTTTTTTTCTTATTTAAAAAACTCATATGTTTACTCTTCAGTTAATAGCATTTTTTAGGAATAAAAACAAGAATAATTTACTTGCCTTTATATTTAAGGTGTAGTATAAGCATTGAGTGACCTATTAGATTAAGTCTATGGATTTTTATTTTATGAATGAAGTTATTCTCCGATTCAACAAAGTATCGTTCCAACACACCGAAAATAACCCCATATTAAAAGAGGTTAACTTTTCTATTAGGCAAGGAACAAAAACTACTATCATGGGACAAAATGGTGCTGGGAAGAGTACTCTTTTTGGCTTAATTATCAAAGATTTTTATCCAGAAGAAGGTGCTATCAGCTATGAAGACAATTTATCTATTGCTTTGTCTAGACAAGTAATCCCAAGAGAAGAAATGAAATTAAGTGTTCGTGATTTCTTTACTAAACATCTTGGTAAAAGATATGATATTGATGTTAAGATAGATGAAGTTTTAAAAATTGTTAATTTGGAAGCTAAATATGACAAGAAAATTAGTTCTTTCTCAGGCGGACAACAAGCTAGACTTCTTTTAGCTTCAGCTTTGATTCAAAATCCCGACCTTTTATTGTTAGATGAACCAACTAATAATTTAGATCAAGAAGGAATAGATCATTTAGCTAATTTTTTAATTAATTATCCTAAAACTTGTTTAGTTATTTCACACGATGCCGATTTCTTGAATAAGTTTACTACCGGCGTTCTTTATCTTGATGTTTTTACTCAAAAAATTGAACAGTATAATGGTGATTATTTTGATGTTCAAGAAAAAATTAAAGCTCGCCAATTAAAAGAAAATAGAAAAAATGCCCAATTAGCTAAACAAATTCAAGAAAACAAAGACAAAGCCAATTACTTTGCCAAAAAAGGCGGACGATTGCGATTAGTTGCTAAAAGAATGAGAGAAAAAGCAGCTGAATCAGAAAGTAATAAAGTAGATATCCGTAGAGAAGATAAGACAATTCGTCCTTTTATCATACCCGCTCAATCTGATATGTCAGGATTAATCATTAATATATCTAAAACCAAGATTATTAAAAAAGACAAAATAATAGAAAAAGAAGTTAACATAGAACTCCGAAAAAATGAACATCTACTCTTAAAAGGTCCTAATGGTATTGGTAAAAGCACTTTACTTGAATCTATTGCTAACAATGAAAAAAGTGTTGCGAAAATAGATCCTAATATTAAAATAGGATATTACCGACAAGATTTTTCCAACCTGAA